>JAHIRL010000121.1 GCA_018818755.1 Patescibacteria group bacterium | reverse complement strand
TATTTGTATCCTTTTTTTGTGTGAGTAAAATTTAAATAGGCTATAACTACGAACAATGCGAAAAGCAAAATCCAAAAATAGGGCATACTCTCAAATGCAAAACTTGCAAAACTATGGCCGGTTCGTTCGTAAACATCCCAGTCGCTATTGATCAGTCTAAAAATCGTAACAGATGAAGCTATGCCTCCAATAATCACGCAAAGCCCGAAAGCTACCCACATTGTGTAATCTTTCAGTAAAAATTCCCAGCGAGGGCGAGGGCTAATGTGCTGATCTCTGATCTTTTTGAGGATGTTTTTGGCAAATTTTTGAGGTGTCATATATATGGGGTTAGCTTGTATTTGAGAGCTTTCTTTGCTCGCGAAAGTAGCGTTGCTACTGTTCCCATAGGTTTTTTGAGGATGTTGCTAATTTCTTCGTAGCTTTTATCTTCGAGGTATTTGAGAATGAGGATCTCTCGGTATTTTTCGGGGAGGTGCTGGATTAAACTTTGGATCTGCTCGGATAGGATTTTCTTGTCTACTCTTTCCTTGATGTTTTCTTCGCTGGCGAGTTTGTCATAGAGGATTTGATTGTCTTCAAGGGAAAGCGTGCCCTGGTGCTTGCTGTCTTTGCGAAATTGGCTAATGGTATGGTTGTGAGCAATACGGTAGATCCAGGATGAGAATTTCAAACTCTGGTCGAAATCGTTTAGGTTTTGGTAGGTCTTGATGAATACTTCTTGAAGGATGTCCTCGGCCTCCGGATCTGTAAAATACCCTAAGCGTTTGATGTATGCGAAGAGTTTTTTTTCGTAACGGTCGATGAGTTGCGCAAAATAGTCGGCATTTTCCAGGGCCTTAACTACTAGCTTTTCGTCGCTGAGTTTTGGTGATATGTTAATTGTTCGAATTTTAGGGGTATCTATTTTTAGTATACGCCATGTGGTTGATTTTTCTTTCAAAAATTCGTATTATTTGGTTCATGAATATTTTTACAATTATTTCTATTTCGCTGGGATTGGCAATGGATTCTTTTGCAGTTACTGTGGGGATTAAGCCAACTGTGAAAAAAACTTTTGAACTAGCTGCTGTTTTTGCTTTTTTTCATATGATTATGCCGATTCTAGGCTTTATGGGAGGTGCATTTCTGGGGGATTTTGTTGAAGGAGTTGATCACTGGATTGTCTTTGTTATTCTGGGAATTGTGGGAGGGAAAATGATTTTTGAGGCTCTGTTTGCGAATGATAATGTCGACAAAAAACAGCCGGTAATTCTGTTGGCCATAGCTACCAGTATAGATGCCTTAACTATAGGCATAGGTTTGCCTTTTATGAATATTGCACTTTGGGTGGCTGTTGTATCTTTTGGGATAACAATTTTTTTAGTGACAATGATTGCGGGCTTTATTGGCAGAAAAGGAGCGCAATTTATTGGTAAGTACTTTGAGGTTTTTGGTGGATTGATTTTGATCTTTATTGGAGTGAAGACTTTGCTGAGTCATCTATGGTTCTAAAGTCACTTCCAGAGTGCCTGATCCGCCTCTGTCCCTTCGACCTTCGTATACTCGGAGTACAAAAGATTTGGATTCCAAATATTTGCGAACCTGGGGTTTGATTACAGACATGCCGTGTTGAGAGTGGAGACCTTTGCCGGTAATAAAAAGAACTTTTGTGAGCTTGCGACGCTTGCATTCATCTAAGAATTCGTCGGTGAGGCGGAGGACATCGCTTGGTGTGAGCACTCCCCGATTGTGAAAATCAAACTCCTCTTGAGGCTTGCTTAGGTTGTCGTATTTGTTGAGCTTCTTTGGGCGAGCGCGGTGTTTTGCCATTTTCCTTTTATTAAATAACATGAAGGCGATGCAATAATCGGCGGATGATGAAGAAGGTGACGATTGTTGAGAGTAGGTCGGCTATTGGGAAGGCGGCCCAGATTCCGTTGAGCTGGTAGAGCATCGGGAGGATTATTACTAGTGGGATGAGGATAATGACCTGGCGGAGCAAAGACATAAATAAAGCCATTCGAGCGTGACCGATGGCTTGGTATACTCCTCCACCGATGACCTGGAAGCCGATAAACGGGAGAGTTATGATAATGATGCGCATTGCGCGGGCCGAGAGGTCGATTAACTCTTGATCGGAACTGAAGATCATAATTATTTGATGTGGGAAAACCATAAGAATAATAAAAACCGTGAAGGCTATGAGGCTGGAATATTTTATGGCTAGGATGATGCTCTGCCGGGCGCGGGAGAACTGCTTGGCTCCATAATTGTATCCGAGGATTGGGAGCATCCCCTGAACTATTCCAAACATTGGCATAAAAACGACCATCAAGACTCTATTGATCACTCCGAATGAAGCGATGGCAATATCTCCACCGTAGAGTGCTAAAGCGTTGTTAAGAATAGCTGTCATAAGGCTCATGGAGACATGGCGGGCAAGGGCTGATGACCCGATAGACAAGGTCTCTTTGACGATTTTGTATTTTGGGGCAAGATTTTTGAGGTGAATCTTCACTGAGCTTTTGCCGGATGCAAAATAGTATATTCCGACAATAGCCGCAACTGCCTGAGCTATTACCGTAGCAAAGGCCGCCCCCTTAAGGCCCATATCAAATGAAAAAATAAAGATAGGATCGAGAATAATATTGATAAGAGATGAGCTAATCATTATAGACATCGCAAATTTTGCATTGCCCTCAGATCGAATAATAAAATTTCCGGATGCCGCGAAAGAACTGAAAAATATCCCCCAAATCACTATCGCAAAATATTCTCTGGCATATGGCAAAACCTCTGCGCTAGCACCGAAGGTGTGCAAGAGCGGTTCCATAAAAACCAACCCAATCAGCATCACAATTGCGCTCTCAATTACAATAAGAGTGAAAAAATTTCCAAGAGTGTGCTCGGCTTTCTCGTGGTCTCTTGCTCCTAGGGCGCGGGAAATAATTGAGGATGAGCCCATACCGATAGCTTGAGCGAAAGCAAAAGCGATCATTGTAATCGGGAAAGTGATGGCCAGTCCGGCGATGGCCAGGGTTCCTACTCCTTGACCGATGAAAATCGTATCGACAACATTGTAAAGGCTCATCACAAGAAGCCCGACCATTGCGGGAATCGACTGTTTGAGGAGGAGCTTGGGAATCGGCTCCGTGCGAAGTTGTTCTTGGTGCTTGTTCATGGGGCTAGATATTACGGGAATCGTAGGCCCAATGCAATACTGCCTGTCTTTGTTTGCGTCGACAATCCAGAGCATGTGGTGGGCAATTCTTTTTTATTGCTCCGATATGGCGGCGGATGGCTTTCCAGCGTTTGATTTGTCTTTGATCTTCCTCGGGGATGCGGCGGCCGTAGTAGTAGCGGCAGTACCATTGGAACCAGCCGCGAGGGTCGGCGGGGTGAATCCAGCCTTTTTGCTGCCAGACTTTAAGTGGGAGAGAGGCATCTATTTTGAAGTAGTTTAGGCTGGGGTCTTTTTTTTGAGGAGAAAGTTTGGCTTTTTTGAACCAGTCTTTTGGAAATTCCTTGGAGCAATCTGTCATGTATTTTCCTCCAAAAACGCCCAGCTCCAGCATTTGTTTTGGTGTTAGTTCGGGTTTAAACTCGGGGTCAAAATTTTTGCCTATCGGCTGCGTAAGGTAGTAGGTGGCGCGCTGCATTTTGTCGCGGACGAGGATTTTTTTCATAGAAGAAGTCTAGAACGAGAAGGGGCTGTTTGTCTTTGCATTTTGTGTCCTTTTTGCTGTATTTTTGCTGTATATTTGGACATAAGCTAACACTAGCATATGAAGAAGCAAAAACAGTTAACAATTCGGCTTAATGAGGACCTTTACAAAATGGCTATGGGAAAGTGCAATGATCATCTTGGAATTTCACTAAGTGCGCTTGTGAAGGTTTTTTTGAGGGCTTTTGTAAGTCAAAAGGGGGTAGGGTTTTATATTGGTGATGAGGATTTGTCGGATCTTTTCAGAAAATGGATGATGAAGAAGAAGCTAAACAAAAAGATTCCAGGTAGCCATCACATGGCGGGTCCATTTCTCAAAGATCTTTATGATTTGTGATTGAGAAAAGAAAATTTAGGATATCGGATGGGGTGCTGGCAGTTTTAATTTTATTGTTTTGTGTAAAATCGATTGAGCTTGTCTGGGTATTGCGTGAGGCAACATTTATTGGTGAAAACCTCAGAATTCTATTAAGCAAATCCTTATCCGAAATCACTCCATATTTTGCATGAATTCCCAGACAATCATATAGAACTGCAAGGGCCATATCTTTGGATTGATTATCTCCGATTATGGCTACCGTTTCAGATATCTCCTTTCTTGTCATCTGCAAAATTGATTCAAGATCTATGTGTGGCTTCTCATTGGAAAGGATATGAAGTTTTGGGTTTTTGTTATTTGGAGATCTCTTAAAAGAATCAGGGACTTGTGGCACAGTGGGGCTTGGCATTGCGTAAATCTCGCTTATAAATTCATCTAACCTTGTGTGCTTCAATCTTGCCTGGGCTTGTCTGGCAGGAGCATCAGTGAGTAAAACCTGGCGAATTTTTCTGTTGTTGATTTCTTTCATTACATCCACGATCCCGGGATAGGTTTTCAATCTTTCTCTTCGTTCTTCGGAAAAAACAGACTGAGCTTTACGGATAGCTTCCTCTTGGTTGAAATTGGGAATATCTTGGAAAAACCCTTGAGTTTGAAGGCCTTGAATGAGGCCTTCGTGTTCCAGTGTTCCTGCGCTGGTATAAAACTCTTTCATCCCTGCAGCAACTATTTCAGGGCTTTTCCCTGAGATCTCAGCGATAGATTCGCACATAGCCTCATAGGCAAAAACCGCATACTCCAGCCAGCCAAACAAGGTGTTATCCCCATCCCAACATACGCACTTAATTGGGCTTTCCGTGGAATTTGGGCCTGCTTCTTGTTCTATGTTCTCCATGTGCTAGTCTTTAAGTGAGCTTATTAGTTATCACATTTTTGTCTGGCTTGTCAATTAGCCGTGGTTTGGGAATGCTAAAAGAGCTTGAAAACTTTGCGCCCTTATCGGTCAATTTTCCATCGCTTTTTCCCTTCGCTATAGCAAAGATGCTGCTTTGCTTTCGCCTCGGGTCGCAATTTTCGCAACTAGCTTGAAGCTCCATAACCATGGATGTTAAAACTTTTTGGAAGGGTTTTTTTGGGCTTTTGCTTGTTAGTAATTAAATTGTACCTAGAAAACCCTTCATAGGTTACATTTATTTCAGTCTCTTCATTTTTCATTACTATCCTTCTACTTTACCTTCTTCCCCTTTCTACCCTTCTCATTCTTTGTCCTGCTCCTCCCACCTTTCTGTTAAGTTCTTGGAGGGAGTTATTAGCTCCATCGCATTTTCCCATTTGCCTGCCTGTTTTTGCGCCCTTGCCCTCAGGGCCTGTCCCATCAAAATTTGGCATATTAGAATTGGTTAAATAATTATGAATAGATATTGCCTTGCCACTACATATGGCATCAGCCAATTTTTTCCGACCAGAATTTACCATTCTGCATAGTGTTGGTTTAGATATTTTCATGCTTTCTGCAGCCTCCTCCATCGGTAGCCCCTCCAAATCCACAAGGCGTATTCCTTCAATTTCGTCTAACTCCAAATTAACTTGTTCCAGTTCGGAAAGTCTTACCCCTTTGGGTTTGTAATAATAGACGCTGAAGTCCCCTCTTATTCTCCTACATTTCCGTGGTCTTGGCATATACACTTATTATGGAATATGTTTCATAACAAGTGTATATGAGGATACCAATAAAAGTCAATGTGGGAAATTGATCTACGCACGCTTCGCTGTCCTTAATAATCCGATTCGCTATCGCGCTCTGCGTACCATGTCTACCTGTTCAATCAGTCGCTACGCTCCTTCTTCACAGCTAGCTTAGATCGGCATCATCGCATTCTTAAGGCAACTCTACGAGTCGATGCAGTCGTCCCCACTACGAACAAAAAATGCCGAGCGGATGCTCGTCATATTTTGTTGGAGCCCCATAATCACAGACGTTAGAACTTTTTGGAGGGATTTTGGGGCTTGTTGTCATGGAAGTCATTTGTAATTAGGTAATAACTCCCACATTGCTTTATGTAAGTTCCTGAATGTGTCTGCAATATGACCATCTTCAATTATCAATCCTGCTATATCATAGTATGCGGAAGTAATTGATACTTTGTCTCCATAAATATTTATTTCAACTGGCAAATCTATATTTTCAAGCATCTTCATTTTTCTTTTATGAATATCCCTCGCTTTATGTGCCTTATCAGACAATTTGGACTTATTTATTATTCCTAGATAATTCACTCCTTTTTCACTACGAGTTTTTGCATAATTATTCCAAATCCAATCATTTAATTCTTCGTCCTTAAAAATATAATCAAAGTCCCCAAATGCATATATTGGTTGTTGCTCCCTTATAGTATCTTCATATATTTCTTTTATACCTTCTATGCCCTGAAAATATTTGATTTTTGGCTGGTTAACCAATGGGGTTTGCATTTTCATCAATAGTGGCACTATTTCTGTGAGTTTTTTCTTTTGATTTTCAATTTGTTGCTGATTATGTTCAAGAATTGATATTAGGTTCTCGGGAGGCAAGCAAGAAAACATCCGTATTTTCTTTTCCGTATATTCCTGAATAATTCCCCTTTTGATTAAAAGAGCCAATTTATTATATGTTTGCCCCCTTTTAAGCCCTGCTTTCCTAGCAATAATACTTGCTGGTTGCGGGCCTAATTCAAGTGATGCTAAATATATCAATGCTTCCTCCTCATCAAGCCCTATTCCTTCTAATACTTTTTTAACTTTTTCAATATCCATAAATTGTCGTCATTAGTTGATAACAGTTTTAGCCTATAACATATTGATAATTCCGTCAATACTAACTATGCTGTCATCTGTTCATGACAAATTTATATATTTTTTGACTCAATAATTATGCCACGAAGTGAAGCTGACATGTTGAACTATACTTTGAATCATCCTAGCTGTAGGACCTGTAATCCAAAAGAATGCCTTGAGAGGGCTACAGCAGAATTGCGTGAAGCGTCGCTAGTTCCAGGGCCTTTTTCTAATAATGCTCTTTTCTACCGTAAACATATTTCTAAAGACATAGATTGTGCAAGGACAATGATTGCAGCAAAAATAACATTTATGGCCTTACAAGGTCCTTCATGTGGGGACTGTGGTCCAAAAAAATGTTTACAAGTTGCTAATGCTGGCCTTAAATTTGCATCAAAAATAGGTAAGCCTGATTCTCTAAATGCCGAAATAGCAATCAGTTTAATCAACATAAACAGGGACTGTGCTCTATCAAAACTTCGTCAGGAACAAGAAGGCTTATTTAGAAGAATTATAAACCTGATAACCAAATAATTATGGAAAATCGTGCATTAACTGCGTTAATGATGTGCCCTATATGTGAAGGGTGTGACGAATCAGTAATCGATGGCAAGAGTGGGCCGGAACGATGCCTTGAGGCTACCAAGTATGGTCTAAATAATGCTCATGCTTCTTCTAATTGCCTTATAAAAAACCTTCAAGAAAACCGAGACTGTGCTTTAAAGAAAATAGAAGCGGAAGTTTTATTAAGACTTAGGAGGCTCCTAAAATAAAGGCTAAACAAGATACGCTTATGTATCCTTTAGCGTCGTGAATTTTATCACTTGGTCTTTACGCGAAGAGTGCATCCCCCCAAAACGCCTTAAAAAAGCCGAATTGCTGGAGCGGGTAACGAGAATCGATCTACGCTCACTTCGTTCGCTTCGCTGTCCTTACTCATCCGACTCGTTTCACTCGTGCGCATGATTAAGGCAACTCTACGAGTCGATGCAGTCGTCCCCACTACGAACAAAAAATGCCGAGCGGATGCTCGTCATATTTTGTTGGAGCGGGTAACGAGAATTGAACTCGTGTTTACTGATTGGCAACCAGTCGTAATAGCCATTATACGATACCCGCTGATTGAAGATGGAGCGGCCCCAAAACCCCTAGGGAATTTAAAAGGCGGACCTATTGTAATAGTGCCCGCCCTTGTGAGTCAAATTTTTTCTCTACTTGATTTCCCGCACGGCGTTTGTTCCATCTAAAATTTCTCCTTTGTCAGGGTCTTCGCCTTTTGTTGATTGCTCGGTCTTGTCGGCTTCGGCAGGTTCGTTGCCTTTCACTGCTTTCATTGAAAGGCTGTAGCGGCCCTGGTCGTCCTTCTTCAATAGTTTCACCTTAACCATGTCCCCTTCTTTCACTACATCTTCAACTTTAGCGACACGGTGGTCGGCCAGTTCGGAAATGTGGACTAGCCCATCTTTGCTTGGCAAAAATTCTACAAAAGCTCCGAATTCCATAATCTTCACTACTTTTCCATCAAAGATCTCTCCAACTTTTGGCTCACGAGTAATATCTCGTACCCATTTTAGGGCTTTTTCACCCTTCTCTTGATCTGGTGCAGTGATTGTAACAATTCCGCTATCTTCAATGTCGATCTCAACATCGCACTCTGCAGTAATTTTTTGGATTGTCTCGCCTCCTTTACCAATTACCAAACGGATCATTTCCTCGGGGATCTGGATGTTCATGATCAATGGAGCGTATGAGCTCATCTCTTTTCTTGGCTCAGGGATAACCTTAAGCATCTCGGCCATAATAAAGTCCCGACCTTCCTTGGCGCGTTGCAAAGCGTTTCTAAGGAGCTCGGTGGAAAGTCCTTTAATCTTAATATCCATTTGTAGGGCTGTGATTCCTTCGCTTGTACCGGTGGCTTTGAAGTCCATGTCTCCGGCGAAATCTTCCATTCCCTGAATGTCTGTGAGAATTTTGTAATCTCCTGTTTCGGCATTGGATACAAGTCCCATGGCAATACCGGAAACCGGCCTGATGATTGGCACACCTGCGGCCATAAGTGAAAGTGTGGATCCGCAAACGGAAGCCATTGAACTGGAACCGTTACATCTAATAATCTCAGATACCAACCACATTGTGTATGAGAAATCTTCTTTCTTTGGAAGAACCGGCAAAAGGGCTCTTTCCGCCAAATCCCCATGACCAATTTCACGACGACCAGGACCACGAAGCATTTTTACATCTCCGGTGGCGAATGGCGGGAAGTGGTAGTGGTGCATATATCTTTTCTCGAGGTCTTTGTCCAAACTGTCTAGAATCTGAGCGTCTCCAGGACCTCCAAGAGTTGTAATAGTTAGGGCCATGGTCTCTCCTCTTTGGAAGATTACAGATCCGTGAGTTCTTGGGAGAACATCGGGATAAACCGTGATTGGTCGAACTTCATCAAGCTTACGACCATCGATTCGGACTTCTTTTTCAAGAATGTTTTTTCGCATTCTCTTCTCAAAGGCTGTGTTTAAAGCTTCTTTTAAATCCCCCTCGCTAAATACTCCTTCTTCAAGCTGAGTGGCGTATTTCTCAAAAAGTTGATCTTCGATAAGATGGAACTTTTCTTTAACATCCATCTTTGTTTTACCAACGATATCATCCAGCATTTCATCTGTAACCAATTCTGCCACAGCATTTGCGGCTTCCTCGTTAGGATTTGCAAGAATTAGCTCGATTGGCTTTGGACTAAACTGAGCGGCGTAGTCCAACTGAAGCTGACAGATTTTTTTAATCTCTGCATGAGCCATTTCAAAAGCCTTAAGGATAACCTCCTCAGATACTTCCTTGGCTGAAGCTTCTACCATAGTTATCGCATCCATTGTTCCGGCTACGACAAGGTTTAGTTTTCCTTCTTCACACTGTTTGTAAGTTGGGTTTACGATTAGTTCGTCATTCAAATATCCCATTCTTACAGCTCCAACCGGACCTTCAAAAGGCGCCCCGGAAACCATCAAAGCGATAGATGCTCCGTTCAGGGCTGTTGTTGCCGGATCTACTTCCAGGTCGGCAGAAAGGGCTGTACAAATTACTTGTACTTCGTTCCGAGTTTTCTTTGGGAACAAGGGACGAATTGGGCGGTCGATTAGTCGAGAAATCAAAGTTGCGTTCTCGCTTGGACGACCTTCGCGTTTAACAAATCTACTACCTTTAATTTTTCCGGCAGCGTACATGTTTTCTTCGTAATCCACTACGAGTGGGAAAAAATCCCCATCTCTGGCACTGCTTGAGACAGTTGCATTGGCCATAACCACAGTATCTCCTAAAGACACTACTGCGTAGCCACTTGCATAAGTTTGAATTGGACCATTTTTAATAGTGAACTTGCGTCCACCGAGGTCCATTGAAAGTTCTTTTACTTCCATAGTTTTGTTGGTTAATACATTTTTATATGATTAGCCCTCAAACTACAGAAACTTTTTAAGTCACAAGATTTAAAAGAACCATTACTGGCCCTCTTAAGCTTGCTACTTAAAATAGATGTTTCTATTAACAGTTTGGGGGAATTATCTTTTTCAAGGATCAAATCTCTTATTTTCGCAGTTTTAGAGTCTTGATTAGGCCCTCGTAATCCTCTTTTTTGTTCATTCTAAGGTATTGCAGGTGTTTTCTTCTCTTCCCCACAAGTCCTAGTAGTCCCCTTCTTGAGTGGTCGTCCTTTGGGTGAGTTTCCAAATGTTGAGAAAGTTCATTGATTCTTTCTGTAAGAACCGCAACCTGAACATTTGATGAACCGGTGTCTTTTTCGTGTACACCGTGCTTTGTGATTACCTTCTTTTTCGTATCTCGTTTCATGTTTTATGTTTAATTAGTGATTTTTAGCTGAATGCCCAAAAATTTTACCCAAAAACCCTGTTTTTGGCAAGGGGAAAAATCTTAGAGCCATTTCTTATACCGAAAATATCCAATCATACTAATGACAACCAGCCCCATAAATCCGGCAACAAATACCGTGGAAAGTGGATGCTGTGCCAAAGGTAGGCCGTTTATATTCATACCGTAAAATCCGGTGACAAAGGTGAGTGGCAACATGACCACCGAGAAGATTGTGAGAATTTTGATTACATTGTTGGTGGTGTGGGAAATGATGGATTCGTTGGTTTCCTGGAGAGAGTCGATCAATTCCTGAAGGTTTTCCAGGGTATTCCACATTTTTTCGACCTTATCCACGATATCATCAAAATATACATTGAGGTCTTCGGGGAGAAATTTTTTATTCTTGTGCTCCAATTGGGCCAAAATGGCTCGTTCAGGCATAATTATTCGTCTGTAGTTGATGATATCTTTTTTGAGCATCAAAATATCCTTGAGGCGATCCTTAGATTGATCGGATTCAAAAACATCTCTTTCAAGCTCATCCAGTTGTTTGTTTAAATCATCAAGAATCGGGGTACTTGCGTCGAAAACATTGTCTATCAACATATAAAGAAAATATCCGGCTCCTTTGCCCATGTATTCCTCTTTTTGTTCCTTATTTTTTGATAGCTCCTCATGGAGATTGTTTAGCTCAGGGTGAGAATTATGCAAGGTGACCACAAAATCCTGGCCGATAAAAACATCCAACTCGGCGCTTTTTATGCGATTTTTGCGTGAAGTTTTGTAGGGAAGGTGCAAAACCAAGAATAAATAATCCTCGTAGTCGTCAATTTTGGGGCGCTGAGCTTTTGACAAACAATCTTCAAGATCGAGTTCGTGAAATTTGTAAGTTTTCTTAAGATATTCAACCGACTTTAGATCCGGATTACTGATATTAATCCAGGTAAGTCCGCTTTCGGAGTGCTTAATTTTCGATATAATAGATTTTTCTTTCATGTGATAAATATATGGGTTATAAGCCTTTTAGTCAAATTTGTCATTATTAAAGTGTTTGACTAAATTTTGTGTACAATTAAAATATCCAGCATGAACTATCGACAATTAATTGCGGAGTCCTGGGTATACACTCAAAAACATAATAATCTTATATTCTGGCTCGGATTCATTCCCGCACTTTTTACGACAACCGTGGCTATTTTTTATATGGCCTACCAGTTTTTTGCTTTTAAGGGGTTTTTCGAAAATGATCCAGATAGCTTTTTCCATGATGTGGTTTCTTTTTTGTGGGCCTCTATTCAGGAGCATATAAGCTGGTCGGTTCCTTTGATTATTCTGGCTGTTATTTTTGGGATTTGTTATTTCTTCTTGCCAATTTTGGCTAAGGCGGCAGCTATTCAAACTATTGCCAGAAATCGTAACGGGCAGAAGGCTGGAGTGGGAACAGGTTTGCGTCATGGAATTGTTTCGTTTTTGCCATTGCTTGAGTATGGGATGATCGTGGGAACTTTTTCGATTTTTTCGGTTTTTGTGGAAATGTCCTTTGTGGTGAGGAATCTTGGGCCGTCTATGTTTACCTTGTTGGTGCCATTTTTTGTGTTAATGAGCATTGTTAGTTTGTTTGCGGCTTTGTTTTTGGTGTTTGCCAGTTTTTATATTGTGATTGATGGAAACGGGGTTTTTGAATCCATGAAGAATAGCGTGAAATTGGTTATTTTGAATTGGAAACATGCTTTTTTGATTGGAGTAATAATGTTGATTATTGGTGCGAGAATTGTTTTGCAGGCAGTGATTGTCTTTTTGATACCGACAATTATTGTTTTGGTGACAGGTTATATTGCTACGATAACTTTGCCGATAACGGGAATTATTATTGGTGGCGTCATTGGTTTGATAGGGCTGATTTTGGCGGCTTATTTAAATGGAGTTGTGGATATTTTTGCTTATAGTGTCTGGACTTTCGCATTTTTGCAGCTGACGAGTGAAGAGGAAATTGATGCTAGAAAGAAGATTGAATCTTTGGAAAAGCAGGAGGAAAAAATTGAAGAGGAAATTGAAAAAGAGCTTGAGGATATTCCGGATATGGAAAAATTTGAAGGACATAAAAACCTTTGAGCAGTCTATTTATTCAGCCGAAATCAATCTGGAAGAATTATGGTCGGGTTTCCGGAGGGTTTTTTGATTGTTTTCTGTGGGCAACTTTTCATCATCTGCCATCTCCTGAACTTGGGCGGTGATGTCGTTCACCTCAAATCGTAGTTCATTAACTTTATCGTCTTGTTCTATTGGGATAATTGTAAATAGAACCATCAATTCATTGTTTCCGTTGATCAGCCTGATAGGGCCAACGGATTCTATTTTTTCTTTGTCCTGAATAACTCTGGTTTGGTGGCTGAAAAGTTTTGTGAGATCGTTAATATGGACGAAATCGTATAGGCTTTCTCCATCAAGTTTGTGCATGCCGATGATTTCCAAGAATTCATCGTTTGCAAGTGTGAATTTGCCTTCGGAACTGATATTGAAATATGGGATTTCTGAGGTTTCTTCGGCCTTTGTTTCACTATCTTGATTCTGATGGGAATCGGTTTCTGTGGCGTGGATGGTACTGGCATCCAGCAAACTGGCTTCTTGTCCGGCTTTAAGGAAGAAGGCCATAACCGAGAAGGATATTAGGAAAATCGATACTACGGCAATCGCAATCTTTTTGTCCTGAGTAAGAAGAAAGGGCATAGTTGATATTTATTTTTGTTATGTATATTGTACAATATTTGAGGGAATATGTCAAATGAGAGGAGAGGACAATACCTGCTGATTGTCAATCTTTAATCTTGAGCTGTTTGAGCTAGTCTCCTATTTCTAGTAATATTGGCTGGTACGGGTATCTAATTTATCAGTATGGCTCAATACAATGCTTCGGAGGTTGAAAAGAAATGGCAGGAGAAGTGGGAGGAAAGCGGGATTTATAAGGTGAATTTGAAGGACAAAAAGAAGAAGAAATTTTATAATTTGGTGATGTTCCCCTATCCGAGTGGGGATAAATTACATGTGGGGCATTGGTATAATTATGGGCCGGCTGATAGTTATGGTCGGTATATGCGGATGAATGGCTATAATATTTTTGAGCCGATGGGGTTTGATAGTTTTGGTTTGCCGGCGGAAAATTATGCTATTAAGACCGGTACACATCCGAGTAAGAGTATCGCTACTAATGTTGAGCATATGATCAAACAATTGAAGAGGATCGGGACAATGTATGATTGGGATAAGACCGTGATTACTTCTACTCCAGAGTATTACAAATGGACGCAGTGGATTTTCTTAAAGCTTTATGAGGCCGGGCTGGCTTATAAAAAAGAGGCACCTGTGAATTGGTGTCCTTCGTGTCGGACTGTATTGGCGAATGAGCAAACACAAGATGGAACTTGTGAGAGATGTGGAAGTGAGATCACCAAAAAAAGTATGAACCAGTGGTTTTTTAAGACCCGGGATTATGCCGAGAAACTGTTGGATTATAAAGGGTTGGACTGGCCGGATAAGACCATAGCAATGCAAAAAAATTGGATCGGGAAAAGTATGGGGATTGATATTTCATATGAGGTCCTTGGACTGAAAGATAAAATTACGGTTTACACTACGAGGCCGGACACAAATTTTGGAGCAACTTTTATTGTGGTGGCGCCGGAGAGTGAGTTTGTGGCGCGGAATTTTGAAAAATTTAAAGATAAGGAAGCAGTTGAGCTTTATGTGGAGGAGGCCAAGCGGAAAACTGATATTGAGAGGATCGCCGAAGGTCGCAAAAAAACCGGAGTTTTTACCGGTTTGCAGGCGCTTAATCAGTTGACTGGGAGGAAGATGCCGATTTTTGTGAGTGACTTTGTTTTGGCGCATGTGGGGACTGGTTGTGTTGTGGGCGTGCCGGGGCATGATTTGCGGGATTTTGAGTTTGCACAGGAGAAGGGGCTTGAGGTTATTCGGGTTGTGGTTGGGCCGGATGGGGACAACTCCCCTATTGTAAAGGCCGAACAAGTGCAGGAGGAGGCAGGAACTATGGTTAATAGCGGATTTTTGGATGGAATGGAGATTATGAAAGCGAAAGACGCGATTATGGATTATATTGAGGAGAAGGGATATGGGAAGAGAGTGACAAATTATAAATTGCGGGATTGGCTGGTTTCCAGGCAGAGGTATTGGGGCGCGCCGATTCCGATTGTATATTGTGAAAAGTGTGGGGAAGTGCCCGTGAAGGAAAAGGATTTACCGGTGGAATTGCCGGATAATAAAGATTTTAAGCCAAGTGATGACGGGAAGTCGCCATTGTCTAAAATCGATTCCTTTGTGAAGTGCAAGTGTCCGGGGTGTGGAGGGGATGCCGAGAGGGAGGTAGATACTATGGACACTTTTGTATGTTCGAGCTGGTATTATTTGCGCTATCCTTGCACGGATGTGAAAAACAAGGCTTTTGACAGTGAGAGAGTGAACGAGTGGTTGCCTGTGGATATGTATATCGGTGGGCCGGAGCATGCGTGTATGCATTTGATTTACGCGAGGTTTATCAACATGGCTTTGAGGGATTTGGGTTTTGTCGGGTTTAAGGAGCCTTTTAAGAGGCTGGTGCATCAGGGAATGATCACTAAGGATGGGGCGAAAATGAGTAAGAGTAAAGGGAATGTGGTTAGTCCGGATGAGTTTATTGAGAAGTATGGAAGTGATGTGTTTAGGATGTATTTGATGTTTATGGGGCCGTTTACGGATGGTGGTGACTGGAATGATACGGGGATAACCGGTGTGGCGAGATTTGTGGATAGGCTGTGGAAGTTGATGAATTTTGAAGGTGAGGTGAAGGATGTGGATGGGTTGAAGAGGGCTTTGCATAAATTGATTAAAAAGGTTTCCGAGGATGTGGAGAAGTTCCATTTTAATACCGCTTTGGCAGGGATGATGGAGTTTGTTAATTTGGCCGGGAAGATTGGAATTGATAAAGAGAGCAAGTTGATTGTGGCGAGCTTGATTGCGCCAATGGCTCCGCATTTGGCCGAAGAGTGTTTTGAGGTTTTGGGAGGAAAGGGCAGTATATTTGATGCGGCTTGGCCGAAGTTTGATAAGAAGCTGGTTGTAGATGATATGGTGAGAATTGGTGTGCAGGTGAACGGCAAAGTGCGTGGAGATATTGAGGTTGCACCGGATATGGGGAAGGACGAAGCTTTAAAGATGGCGCGAGAACAAGAGAATGTGGCTAAATATTTGGCTGATGGAAAGGTTGTGAAGGAAATCTATGTTCCGGGGAAAATTATCGGATTTGTAGTGAAGTGAAGAGCCCCCTAAACAGAGGCCCTTTTTTGTGGTTTTTAATTTTCCAGACAACCTACATAGGTAGAATTGATATATTCGTTAGCTAGCTTTTGTGTTGCGATCCCCAATTGGTCCTTCTCTACATAGATTGAGGCTTGGCCACAGTAGTGAACTTCTTCTTTGAGTTGCTCGTATCTTTTGTTTTCTTCAATATCGCCAGGTTTACAGTCGTCCGTTAGATCTTCGTAATCACATGCGGAATTGTATTTTGCTTCTTTTATTTTATAGATCTGGTTGTTGTTTAAGTTGAACTCATAATTTGAGAGATATCCGTAAAGGCCATCTCCATCCCCCATTCTAATCTCTAGCTTGTTATTGATTTTGTCGTAGTTTTTGATGTCCATTGACCCAAACTTTGGGGCTCTAATAGCTTCATTACTTAATTTTGTGTGCTGTTTTGTCTCAAAGTCGTATTTACCAACATAGCAAAGCTCGCTTTCGTAACAAGCTCCATACAAATAAAGCATCTCAGAATCTGTTGCCTCAACATCATCAAAGCTGTGGTTTTGTTTTTCATATTCCTTTTGGAAAATACCTTCCTCCGGTTGAGCTATGGTTGAGATTTCTTTGGTATCTAAATTATAAATTCCTATCTCCTTGAAAGGAGTGAGGTAATATACATTTTCGTTGTGAATGCTAAATGGAGGTTTATACCAAGCTGTTTCCAAAACTGCAACATCGGTTAAACTTAGAGTTTCCGGATCTACGGATTGAAGTATATACCGAGTGTACTCCACCTCTCTACTGCTGTAATCATCACTTATTCTGTCCAGATATTTAGAAATAATTATTTGAGGCTTTGCAGCTGGGACAAGGTTTTTTATTTCAGCTAGTGGTGGATTTGTTGGTTTTACATATTTATTGGTATCGCTTTCTTGCTGAATATCCTCTTGTTCGACCTCATCACCAATAATAACTTCTTCCTCAACTTCGGACTTAAATATACAGCCACTTAATAGAAAGGCCATAAGGACTAGAGCTAAAAATTTCTTCATAAATTCTATGGTTATTTTTTTGGATACTAGCACTTGCGATTTATTTTTATCAAGCATTTGGTGGTGTTTATGAATGAACAACACTAAATTTCTTGTATGGTTTGCGGCAAATCTGCAGAAAAAAACTTTTAATTTGCAAATATTTTTACCGGGTATAGCTTGGGGATGTTTCAGAGAAATTTTTCGACATTGTGATTTCAAGGATCGGGCAGATACCTTTAGATCCATCGATAACCTTATTCCTACAAACATTTCAAATGGAAATAGTTAGATAGGCTGTTCTTTGACAACTAGCTTTTATTTATGTGTAACAATCTGAAGGAGGTGCGAGATGCAGAAGTTTGTCATGTTTGTGCTGTTTTGTTTGGCCGTTTTTGTGGCTTGTGAGCAAATTGAGGAAAGTGTTAATACGCAATCCGATATGGGAGGAGGTGGAGAATCTACGCCGCTGTATGAGTATGAGGGGGCTTATAGTTTCAAAGTCCCCTTAAAGAAGGAGTTTGACTGGCAGATTACTCAATCCTGGGGAGAGCATTGGGAGGAGTGTGATTTTAAGTATCCTAATGATGATGTTGAGTACCGATTGTCTAGCCATGTGACTTGCAGAAACTGCAGGTTTGGCTGGGATTTTAGTCTTAACGAAGGAGCCGATAGCGGAAAACCGGTTTTGGCTAGTGCTCTCGGAGTTGTACAAAGCATCGGTTTTGGGAGTGGCTGGGGGCAATATGTTGTGGTGGAGCATGGTGAAAATATTTGTACCCGCTACGCACATATGGTCAAAGGATCGACTGATCACCT
>JAHIRL010000120.1 GCA_018818755.1 Patescibacteria group bacterium | reverse complement strand
AGACATGCTTGTGGCTATGAATGATTGGGATTATTTGATTGATGAATTTTCCGAGCTTGTAATTTGGGATAAGATTGACGATTTGTTTGGCGAGGAGTTTGGTGATGAAATGGATTACTTGAAGGAGATGAAAAAAATTGCGATGGCCGGAGGGCAGGCTGTGATAGCTATTGATCAAAGAGATGATTCTTCTCAAGATGTTTTTGTTGCTTTTGAGTTTGATAATAGCGTGGCTCTTAAGGGATTGGTTGAAAATTTTGTTGAGGATGTTTATGGTTCGGATGCTGTTGTGATGGCGAGAGGAAATGTGCTTCATTATTCCGCCGCTTATGATGATTTTTATATGACTAAATATGGCAATATTTTCTTCCTTACAAATTCTCAATCTGCGCGGGAGGCCGCTTTGGAGAGGTTGATTGCCGGGAAGGGGTTGGCTGGCAATAAGCAGTTTGTCAGTAGGGCCGGGGATATTTCCGAGAAGGCTTTGTTTGTTTATGTTAATGGAGATATGCAGGATTATTCAATGGGATTTGGTGCTCAGACATTGGCTGGTTTTGAGGAGACTTATGTTAGTTATGAAGGAAGTAGTTCGAAGATTGTTGGAGAATCCAAAGTTTATGTGGATGATGACTCTAGTTTTAGAGATATGTATGTTCAGTCGAGTGTGGATCTTGCCGATAAGGTTCCCGGAAAAGATATTATTTTGTATGCTGAGTTTGCGGATGGAAAAGCCTTTGTGGATCTGATGATGGATACTTTGGGAGAAATGTTTTCTGGGGAGAATTTGTATGTGGGTATTGCGGATCAATTGGAGATTTCCGCCCCTGTTTTGACGGGGATGTTTGATGGGCAGATGGCTTTGGTTGTTTCTGATAGTGGAATGATGATCCCGGCAATGGGATTTTATGCTGAAGTTGATGAGGGTAATGATAATGCGGCTTTTGTGAATGCGATTGAATCAAAACTTAACTTGCTGGTTGCCGGTGTTTCGGATGGATATTTGAAGACTGATAAAGTTATGATTGGTGGAGATGAGGTGAATAAGCTTTATCTTGATTGGGAGTTTGTGCCTGATAGTTTTTGGGAAAATTTTGGTAAAGATTCCGCGATGATTAAGGAAGATCTTGAGGGTGAGGTGTTGGAGCTTTATTATGGAGTGATTGGTGATTTGTTTGTTTTTGCATTCTATCCAAATTTTGATGAGGATTTTGGATTGGTTGAGGCTATTGGGGACTCTAAACTGGAGGGGGCTATTGATAAGTTGAAGGATGGTAAGTACGAAGGTTCTTTTTCTTATTTTTCAACAAATGGCTTGATGGATATTGCGGATAGATATGTTGGAATTTTGGATAAAGCCGTTGATGTTGGAGATATTAGCGAGGGGATTGAGTGGTATGATGCGATTAAGCAGGCGATTTTGAAAGTTGATTATGGATATAGCTATGCTGAGCTGCGGGATGATTATATTTTTCAAAAAGAGTATGTTTATTTGAAATAAGCATTTTGAGAGCGTGGGCCTTAGCGGTCTGCGCTCTTTTTTTGTGAGAAGGGTTGTGTTTGAGTGTGCGAAAAGTAAAAAATTTTTACTTTTTTACTTTTGGGGCTGTGTCTATGCGTTTGCCTTCGTAGTTCTCGATGGCTTTTTTTAGGCCTTCTACTGCGAGGATTGAGCAGTGGATTTTTTGTTTGGGTAGGCCGTCCAAGTCTTTGACTATTTTGTTCCAATCGTAGGTTTTGGCTTTTTCTATCGTGAGGCCTTTAACTTTTTCGGTGAGCATGGAGGCGGTGGCGATGTTTGAGGCGCAGCCGAAAGAGAGGAATTTGATGTTTTGGATTTTCCCGTCTTTTACCTTGATGGAAAATTTGAGCATATCTCCGCAGACGGGATTACCTACTTCGCTTTGGCCGTCGGGCTTGGAGATTTCTCCAATGTTCTTGGGATGGAGGAAATGATTGAGGACTTTTTTTGTATAGTTTAGGGACATAGTTTTTAGGTTAGGGCTGTGAATGATCGCAGGCGCTTGATAGTTTGCTTTAGGGCTTTGATTGTTTGTTGGATTTCTCCTTTTGTGGTGAATTTGCTTAAGGAGAAACGGATTGAGGAATTGAGCTGATTTTTGTCTATTTGGAGGGCTTTTAATACATGGGAAACGCGGAGGCTTTTGGCGGAGCAGGCGGATCCGGTGGAAACGCAGATGCCTTTTTCGGAGAGGTCTAGGAGGATTGCTTCGCCTTCGACTTGGTTAAAAATTATGTTGAGGTTATTTGAGTTCCTGTGAGTAAGGGAGCCGTTTAGGGTGGTTCCTGGGATTTGGGAGATTCCTTTAAGAAGGAGTGCTTGGAGTTCTTTTGTGTGGGCGAGGTGTTGATCTCGTTCTTTGTATGCTATGCGTAGAGCTTCGGCCATGCCGACGATTCCGGGCGTGTTGTATGTGCCGGCGCGTAAATTGTGAGCTTGGCCGCCGCCGGTTTGTTGTGGGGCGATTTTTGCGCTGGGATTGATGTATGCGAGGCCCATGCCTTTTGGCCCGTGGAATTTGTGGGCGGAAAGGCTAAGGAAGTCTATGTTGTCGCGGAGGATGTTTAGTTTTTGATAGGGGATGGCTTGGACTGCGTCTGTGTGGAAATAAGCTCCGTGTTTGTGGGCTAGGGCGGCGATTTTTTTGATGTTTTGGACTGTGCCGATTTCGTTGTTTACGGCCATTATTGAGATTAGGGCTGTGTTTTTTGTGATTAATTTTTCGAGGGCTTTGATGTTGATGTGGCCGGAAGGGGAGATGGGGGCGTATGAAACACTGAATCCTTCTTTTTCAAGTTCTTTGGCCGGGGAGAGGATGGAAGGGTGCTCGATTTCGGAAACGATTAGGTGTTTTTTGGAGCTTGCCCGCATTAGGCCCTTGATAATTAGGTTATTGGCTTCGGTTGCACCTGAAGTAAAAATTAGACCTTTTGGGTCACAGTTGAGGATTTTGGCGATTTGTTTGGTGGCTTCCTGGATTGCTTGGTGGCTTGCATCTCCCATAAAATGGAGGGAAGAGGCGTTGCCATATTCGTTAAGGTTGTACCAGCTCATGGCTTTAAGGACGCGGGGATCTACTTTTGTGGTGGCCGCATTGTCGAGGTATATTTTCATGTGAGGAAGTGGTTTAGATTTTTTTTGGCGAAGGATGTGGCGATTTCGAGGTTTAGTTCTGTGAGGACGGATTTTATCCGGCAATTTTTGCCGCAATTGCAGGGGGTGCGTAGGCAAGGGGTGAGGGTTATTGGTCCTTCTAAAGCTTCGATGATTTCTTTTAAATTGATTTTTGAAGGAGTTTTTTTTAAGGAATATCCTCCGTGGGCTCCTTTTGTGGACTTGATTAGATTGGCTTGCTGGAGGTCTTGAGCGAGTTTTTGGAGAAAGGAGTAAGGGGCGCCTTGTGCTTTTGCAATGCTTTGGATGGATAGAGGAATTTTGCTTTGGGCTAGTTCCACTAGGAAAACAAGTCCGTAATCGACTTTTTTTGTGATGTGCATTGAACCACTATGTTGTGGTTTTTTTCTGAGTTTTGGCGCTGTTTTAATCATACTAATTTAGTCCAAGTTAAAGTGGGTTTAATAATAGGGTGTTGTTGCAAGATCGTCAACACTATTTTTAGATTAAAATCCTTTTGTGCTAGCTGATAATTTAAATTGCAAGGGTGTGGAGCTTGAAGTTTTAAAAAAAATACTTTAGGGTGAAAAGTCCCAGGGGCGAAAATCAAATAAACTGTTATGAAAAAAATTAAAAAAAATGACGCGGATGAGCTTGTTACGAAGGGATTTTTTAGGGTCGAGCTCAAAAAGGAACTCAAAAAGGAACTCAAAAAGGCTTTCAAAAAGGAGCTTGCTCCTATTCATGCCAGACTGGATGATTTAACAGTTTCTCATGTTGCTTTGGTGGCTAATGTTGAGAGGATTGAGGAAAATATGTATACCAAGCAGGATCATGCTAAGTTTATGGTTTTGATGGATGAAGCTTTGAAAGAAGTGCGAGAAACAAGATGCGATAGGGAGCTTAGAGCTGTGCAACGATTACGGATGGATGATAAGCTGGATGATCACGAAAAGAGGCTTTGTGTTTTGGAGGGGAATTGACTATTTGTCCGGCGGGATGTTGTAGTAGTCGAAGAGGTATTTTGCTATAAGTGAAAATGTTGGGGCGGCGGTTTCGGATCCCCATTCACTTAGGCGGGGGTGGTCGAATTTTATTACGACTATGAATTGGGGATTGTTTATTGGGCCAAAGCCGGCAAAGCTGGTAATGGTTGTGCCGACACCGGAGAGGGCTTGGCCGTGTTTGTATGTTTGTGAAGTTCCGGTTTTGCCTCCGACGAAGTGGCCTTCTACCTGGCCTTTGTTGGCTACGCCGTTTTCGACTGAGTTTACCAGCATGGCTATCATGGTTGAGGAACTTTCTTCAGATACTACGCGGCTGATTTCGTGAGGTTCGATGTGGGTTTGGGTGTCATTGTCGTGTTTGATGTAGTCTATTATGTGGGGTTGCATTAGAACTCCACCGTTAATCAGGGCACTATATGCATTTGCGAGTTGGATCATTGTAACTGTGAGACCTTGCCCGAAGGCGTGTGTGGCAAGTTCGGATTCGGTCCAATCTTCGAAGTATTCAATTTTGCCTTTGCTTTCGGCGTCAAATTCGATGTCTGTGCGATCCAAGAAACCGAATTTTTTTAGGTAACTATAAAAAAGTGAGCCACCAATGCGTTTGGCAATAAAAGTCATTCCGGTGTTTAGGGATTCTGCTAAAACGGAACTCATGCTTACAAGGCCTTTGTAGCCTTCGGAGTTTTTGATTTCGAAATCGTATTCGTTGGTATAGGGGTTAAAATCTACGCCAACCGGGCCAGTGTCGTTGTAAGTGGTGTTGGGGGTGATGTCTCCGTCGTCTATGGCGATGCCCATTACGATAGATTTAAAAACTGAACCGGGTTCATAAGGCCAGGAGATGATTTTGTTGTGATAAACTTCCGGGCCGGTGTAATTTTTGTAGCGGTAAAATTTATCATTTTTCTTAAAAACGGGATAGCGGGAAAGGGTAACGGCATCTGTATAGTAATAATAGAGATCTTCCTGATTGCTTGTTACAAGATTCTTCTCCATTTCTTCTTCGCTAAAGCTTATATCTACAAGTTCAAAAACATCTCCGTATTCGTTGGGATTGAATGTGGGATAATTTACCATGGCAATTATGTTTCCGGTTTTTGGTTCCATAATTATGGCTTGTCCGCTGTCTGCGCGATATTTCTCAACTGCTTCTTTGATAATTTCTTCGGTTTTCATTTGGATGGAGCGATCTATTGTGAGAACAATGTTATCGCCATCTACGGCAGGGTTTAGGACGCTTTCGCCAACTGTAATTTGGCGACCTATTGAATCTCTTTTTGTTTGAAATTGGCCGGCTTTCCCTTGGAGTTGGGTGTTGAAAGAGCTTTCAATTCCATATTGTCCAATATTTTCGTGGTTTACATATCCGACAATATTGGCCGCTAACTGACCTTCCGGGTAGAAACGAAAATATTCTTCCTGCAATCCTAGTCCGGCAAAAAGTTCATCTTCTTTTATCAGGGTTTGGATTTGTTCGGAGATATTCGGCTGAATTTTTTTCTTTAAAACTACATAACGGTTTCTTCCTTCCAAAATTGCGAAGAGTTTGCTTGTGGGAATTTCTACAAGTGGTCCAAGTTTTTCCGATGTGGCTGTGCGATTGCTAATTTGTGAAGGATAAGCGTAAACGCTCTTTTCGATAATTTCAATTCCACTTAGGTTTAGGGTTTGGATTTGTTCAAGAATTTCGGGTTCCAGTTCTGTTGCCAGAAGAATTTCAGGGCGTTGTTTTTGTGATAACGATATTTCCAATTCTTCCTGGAATTTTTTTTCAAGTTCGTTGTCGGAAAGTGGACGAAGCATTTGTTCAATTTCTTCCTCAGTGGCTTCCAGAGGGATGTTTTTTGAGGCTTTTTCTATCCTTTTGTCGTCTTCTTCCCGGGCAAAGTTGAGGTCGAAAATTAGGGGGCTGAGTTTTTTCGCCAGATATATTGGGTCTTTGATGATTGAGGGATCGGCGTAAAGTAGGTCTAAAGTGATATTGGTGGCTAGCAAAAATTCTTCCTGAGAGTGCTGGTCTTTGATCAATATTTCTCCGCGTTGGGCCGGTAGTTCAACAACTCCGTGCTGGGATTTGGTGGCTATCTCCTGAAAATATTGGTGTTTGATAATTTGTAATTGGAAAAGCCTGAAAATAATTATTGCCGTAACGAAGATGCTGGCAATAATTAAAAAGTTGATTTTGTTGATTTCTATGCGGGATCTGTTTCTGTGCATGCGAGTATTTTAGCAGAAAGTCCTTTGGTGGGGAATTGGTTTCCTGCTATAATCTGCCCATGTTTAAAAAAACGACACTAGAAAGTGGATTACGGGTTGTAACAGAAAAACTTAGCGGAACCGCTGCTGTGACTGTTTTAATCTTGGCTGGTGCGGGAAGTCGTTATGAGGTGGAAGAAAATCGGGGAATTTCTCATTTTCTT
>JAHIRL010000013.1 GCA_018818755.1 Patescibacteria group bacterium | reverse complement strand
GGCTTATGTGGAACAAAATCCTAAAAAAACTGTTATTAGTGGCGAAATGGAACAGGCTCAGCTGGGTGCTTCAATGGCTAGGGGAGACTTTAATGGTGACGGCTATGTTGACCTGGTGCTGGGTAGTCCGTACTATTCTTCCTTTGACAAGGAATGGAATGGGGCAGTTTATGTAATTCCGGGCCCTGTCGAGGAAGGGGAAGAGTTTAGCTTGATACAAAGGGAGGATGTAATAAAAATTTTGGGCGAAGATACTGGTGATCAATTGGGAAGTGATATTGTTGTAGCGGATTTTAATAATGATGGTGTTGACGACTTAGTTATTTCCGCTTTTAATGGCGGCCCTGAAGGAGATAAGCAGGGAAGAGTGTACATTTTTTATGGCGAGTTGACAGGGAGTGGACAAATGCCTGATTTTAGCTTGGAAAAGCCAAGTGTTGAACTTGCGGGAAGTAGACATAAGGATTCTTTCGGATTGGCTCTGTCTACTGTTGACATAAATATGGATGGATTTGAAGATTTGTTGGTTGGAGCGCCTGCGGCATCTTCTGATAATGTTCGCAATAGTGGAGCTGTCTATTTATTTTTTGGAGGGGAGGATGGATTTGGGAAGGAGGCTTTTAGTATGGATACTGATAACGCGTCTGTGACCTTTTATGGAAAATTTTCCAATGAAAGATTCGGTTCTAAAATCGCTGTTGGTGATGTCACGGGTGACAACTTGGTGGATGTTGTAATTGGGGCTTATAAAGGTAGTGCCAGTGACAAAATGGAGGCAGGGAAGGTTTATGTGTTTAGAGGCCGCGAGAAGTGGTTTAAGACGATTCGGGCCTATACGGCTTATATTTTGGGAGAGAAGGCTAGTGCCTGGTTTGGCTTTGATTTGGATCTTGGAGATATGAATGGAGACGGAGTGCTGGATATTGTGGTGAGCTCCTTTCCTTATAAAGATCAAAAGCAGGGAGGTAGTGCCAACATATTTTTTGGGGGGAGTCATTTTTATGATAAGGGTACTGCTCTTGTTGAGTCAGATGGGGATGTGAAAGTTGATGGTTCATTTAAAGGGATGATGATTGGGGCTGATGTTTTGGTTGAGGATTTTGATGGGGATGATAGGGACGATTTGATTGTGGGAGCGCCTGGTGTCGGTTATCCGGAGAGTGAATATGAGGGAGATTTGTATGTTTTGTATGGCGCAGATGATTACAGAAAGAGTTATCAGGTTAATGATTATCTGATTTCTTCAATAATACATGGGGAAAGTGCCGATGACTGGTTTGGTTATAGAAATATGCTTGCGGACCTTAATGCTGATGGACGGCAAGATTTGGTTGTGGGAGCAAGGTATGCGGGAACTGAATTGGGACAGAATGTGGGGAAGGTTTATGTACTTTTTGGAAAAGGGAAACCTTTTGGAACGATGAAATTGATTACCGAACCGGAGAATATGACTGTGAGCAGAGGGGAGGCAATAAAAATTGTTGTGGATAGATTAAACCTGATCACAAAAAAGAGTGAACAACTGAAAAATTGCTTAGAATATATTGATTTCTGCCTTTTCAATTTTATGGCGATGTCCAGATATGATGAGATTAATTTTTCGCCTGAATTAAACCTTTATCCTGATATATATCCAGATGATGAGTATTTTGAGGCTGTGAATACTGCCACTCTACTTGGCCTTGTGAATGGTTATGCGAACGAAGAGGGGACTCCTTTTCATCCGGAATTAAGCCTGAGTAGGATTGAAGCTCTTAAAATGATTTTAGGGGCAGCTGGTCTGGTTGAACCCAAGTATAAATTTGAGCTTGTGCAAGAGCTGGGGTCTTATGATCAATTAGCTAATCAGGAATCTTCTTTTTCTGATATAAATGCCCGTATCTCGAGAATGTGGTGGTATCCGCGTTATGTTAATTTTGCGGTGGAAAACGGTATTGCGTCACCGGGGGAAATTTTTAGGCCGAATGGGAAGATTACCGTGCAAGAGTTTGAGGCTTTTGTGAGTAGAACTATTGAATATCTAAATAAACAAAATGCGCAAGAAGAGTCATCAGGAGATACAGAAATCTAAGCCTTCTATTGAAGGGGTTAAGGCCATTTCGCGCATGCCGATTTTTGTACTGCTGGATAATGTGAGGAGTTTGTATAATGTGGGATCGATTTTTCGAACGAGTGAGGCTGTGTTGGTGGAAAAGATTTTTCTGTGCGGGATTACCGGCTACCCGCCGCGCAAAGAGATAAGCAAAACTGCTCTGGGGGCGGAGGAGATCGTGCCTTTTGAGTATGAGGAGGAGGCTTGTGATGTTGTTAAGAGGCTGAAGGCTGAGGGGGTGAAGGTTTGTGCGGTTGAACTTTGTGAAGGGAGTGAGCCCTATGATGGGGTGGAGTTTGATTTTCCGGTTTGTTTTGTGTTTGGGCACGAGGTGGAGGGGGTTAGCGATGAGGTGATGGAGTTGGTGGATATGGCTATTGAAGTGCCAATGTTGGGACGGGCGAATTCTTTGAATGTGGCCAGTTGTGTACCTATTATTCTGTATGAAGCTTTAAAACAATTGCGAGATGCCAAAAAATAAAAAAATATTGCTGTTGGTGTTTGTGGGGGCGGGGATGTTGATTTTTTTGTGGTTGTATTTTGTGGGATTTTCGGCAAATAGGCCGGGTACTGAGTTTAATAAAGGGCATAATGCCGTATGGATTGGCCATAAATGGGTGGGAGAATGGCAGAGTGAGGAAGAAATAAGGACTCTTGTAGAGATCTTTGAAAATCATGGAATTGATACGATTTTTGTGCATTGCGGACCCTTGGGGAGTGATGGTTCGATTGAAGCGGAGACTTATAAATTTGCGCAGAATTTTTTGGAAACAGCTCGACAATATAGTAATGATATTGAGTATCAGGCTTGGCTAGGGCAGATAAGGGGGCGGATTGATCTGGCTGAGGAATCTGTGCGGGAGAATGTGCTGACTCAGGTGAATATTTTGACAGAGTTGGCTGGTTTTGATGGTATTCATTATGATATCGAGCCTGTTTGGGATGAGGATAGCGATTTTCTTAGGTTGCTAAAGGAAACAAGAGGACATTTAGGAGAAGAAAAGAAAATGTCCGTGGCATTGGCGGAGTTTATTCCAAAATCTTTTATTTGGCTTATGCAAAGGTTGCATGAGTTTAAAAACTACAATACGGAGATCAATTATAGAAATGTTGGGGAATTTGCCGATCAGATTGTGGTGATGACCTATGATACCGGTTTTGATGATCCTGAACTTTATGAATGGTTGGTGAAGGAACAGACGGTCTGGGTGACTAGACTTTATGACGAGAAGGAAGTGTTTATTGGCCTTCCTAGCTACGAGGCGGGCGAGGGCTTTGATCCGGTCGTGGAAAATATAGGAACGGGCTTAAGAGGCGTTATAAGAGGACTTAATAATTCCAGGAGTGAAGTGAATAATTTTGCTGGTGTGGCGATTTATTCTTTCTGGGAGACTGATGAGGAAGAGTGGGCGGTGTATTCCAATTTATTTAACAATTAGAAGTATGCAGGAATTGATTGAGAAGGGGCGAAAATTAACCGGATTTGGGCCGGGAGAAGTTGGTTTCGCCTTGGTTAGTGATGCAGAGATTGCAAAATTGAATAAAGAATATAGGGGGAAGGATTGCGCGACGGATGTGCTTTCTTTTGCATATTTGGAGGGGGAAAGAGGTGTGCAGGGTGGGGGAGATACTCTGATTGGGGATATTTTTATTTCTGTGGATACGGCAAAGAGGCAAGCTAAGGAGAAAGGACACTCACTTGATGAAGAGCTGAAATTTTTGTTTGTGCATGGACTTCTTCACCTGTTTGGATATGACCACAACAATGATGAAGAAGAAGAAAAGATGGAGGCAATGGCTAAGCGGATTTTAGAGTAGGTCTTCTAAATCCATCATTTGCCAGGTGTCTGAGCTTTCGGGTTTGCGCTTTAGGGTTAGCTTGATCATCGGAGTATCTGTGGCTTCCAGACTTTTGTGGTGGCCTTCACCGACGATGCGTTTTTCGCGGACGCGGCGGGTCATTTGGAAATCGAATTTATTAAGGTTAAATTCAACAACTCTTTCGTAGCCGATTTCAGCTTCCTCTGTGCCGATCTCATCGTAGAGGGGCGCGGTTTCGTCTTTGGAGATCTCTCCTCCGGCTTCCTTCACACGCTCTAAAATGGCTTCGAACTGGTCATCCCTGACTTTTGCTCTGGTTGCATCTATTTCGTGCAAACTGTATGCTTTTCCTACGCCCATATTAAAAATGGTTAGTTTTATTGCCTATATATTAACAAGTATGACCAAAGTTTACAATTCTGCCCAGGGATATGATTTGATGGCAGGGGATTATGACGGGAAAAAGGGGGAAAAATTAGCTTTTTTGAATAGTTTTGAGGAGGGGGAGTTTTTGGCGATGATTGGAGGTGTTAATGGCAAGAAGGTGCTGGATGTGGGGTGTGGGACGGGACGACTTGTTGGTGATTTGTTGAGGGAGGGGGCTGAGGTTTATGGGGTGGATGTGAGTGAGAAGATGGTTGAGGCGGCGCAAAAAAAATTTGGCCGGGCGAAATTTGAAGTGGCGGATGCTTGTGATTTGCCTTTTGAAAATGAGAGTTTTGATGTTGTGGTTGCGGCTTTTTTGATAGTTCATTTAAAGAAGCCGGAGGATTTTTTTGCGGAGGCATATAGGGTTTTGAGGGATGGAGGAGTGTTTGTCGTAAGTAATATCAATCAGAAAAAAGCTCCTTTGCTAAAGGCTGGTGGCTCAAGGGAGAAGTTTTATATTGATTCGCATTATCATATTCCTAAGCATGTTCTTGAGAAGTTGGAAAATGAGTTTTTTAAGATTGAGGATGAGAAGTTTGTTTATGAGGGGAAGGCTTGGGTGAATCAGGTTATCAAAGCTCGCAAGGTTTGACAGTCTTGGAGATTTTCAATAAAGTTAGTGGGCTTTAATATTAACCTTATTTTTATGAAGAAGTTGGTAATTTCGTCTTTAGTAGCCCTTTTATTGATGGCTTATGGTTGCGGGCCAGCTGGTTCTCCAGGGAAATCTCCGGAGGAAATGATCAAGAATGGAGTCACAAATTTTTATGATGTGGAACGAGGGCAATATGATGCCACTATCGGTTTTGATGCGAAGGGGGAGGGTGAGCTGAGCCCGGAGGATGTAATGCTGGCTTTTGATATAGTAGCGAAGTTTGATAGTTCTGATAAGGAAAATCCGCTGTTGGGCATGGAGTTTGATGGAGAGATTGAAGTTGAAGGGAATCCAAAGGAGGAGCTTGCTTTCCAGTTGAAGCTTATGGGGAACAGTTTATTTGCTTATGTTTCAAAGTTGCCTTCGATGGATGGGGCTTTGCCTGCGGAGACTATGGCTATGGTCGGGGGAAAATGGTGGGAGATTCCGGTTCCGGATGAGATGTGGGGGATGATGTATCAATCTTCCGATGAAGGAAATATGACCGATGAGCAAAAAGCAATTAAGGAGTTGGCCAGAGAGACTAATTTCTTTGAAGATATCGAATATCAGGGTACAGATAATCTAAAGGATGGACCCGCTTATAAATATGAGGCTAGGATTGATGAGGAGGAGTTGCAGGATTTCTTTGTGAAGGTTTCCAAGCTTCAAGGACAGCCTGTGGAGCAAGCTCAGATGGATAAGATGCAAGAGTTTTTTGATAATGCGGATATGCCGGTGGTGTTGTGGGTAGATGCCGATGATGAGATTTTGAAGAAGGTTAAAGCGACTTTGAGCTCTAAAAATCAGGAGCTTGCTGGGACAATTGAGATTACTTTGGAAATTGAACTTTCAGGAGCAGGGGAAGATGTTGAAATTGAGAGGCCAGCCGATTCGACTTTGTTTGATGTGGCTACGATGATGGGAGGAATGCCGATGACTGAGGGAGATGTGATGGGTGGAGCTATGAATGGGGGAGAGGAGGTTAGCCTGGAGGATCTTGAGGCAATGCAGACTGAATTGGAGGCATTTAGCGAAATGAGTGGGGATCTTGAATCTATGGAAGACCTTGAGGCGGCGATGGCTGAGCTTGAAGCAATGGGGATTGAATAATTTTAGGGTAAAGAAAGAGTCCCGTTTTGCGGGACTCTTTTTGCGCTCGCAGGACTTCCTATGTGCGAGCGGCAAATTTTTGCGAACAAAAATTTGTGTTAATATACTCGGTAGCTGAGATTCACTTTTAAGGTGATTTGATCTTGTCCAGGTTCGATGTATGGAGCTTCCATCATTTCACCACCACCAAGACCACTGGCTTCTCTATATGAAGAGGCGTTGCTGTACATTGGTTGTGGATAGTAGTCGTCTTGGTATTCCCAGAAGTTTAGGACTTTTCCAAGGCGAAGGCCGGTTTGTTCGGCAATTTTTTCGGCATTTTCTTTGGCTTTTTTGATGGCTTCAGCCCTTGCTTCTTCTTTTGCTGTTGTCATATCATCTATCACAAATTGGACTGAACCGATTGTGTTGGCTCCAAGCTCTGCAGATTTGGCGATTACATCTCCAATCTTCTGGAAATCTTTAATTTTTACTTCTACTGTTTGGTTTAGGGTGTATCCGTCCTGCACACTACCTCTGTCTTCTGTCCAGTTGTACTTTGGATAAAGGTTGAAGTTGGAAGTTTTGATGTCTTCTTTTGCGATGCCAAATTCAGCTAGGCTTAGGATGATTTTGTTTACTTTCTCAGTATTTTGAGAGACGGCATCCTGAGATTCTTTGGCTTCTGTATACACCCCGAGGGAAATTTGGGCAGTATCCGGCGTTACAAAGGCTTTTCCTTCTCCTTCAACAGAAATTTCGCGCGGGTAGCTGCCTGTGGCGCTGGTATACATCTCGTAAATGCGGAATCCCCAGAAAAGGGACATTCCCACAAGGAGGATGATAAGTAGGGCGTAAAGGCGGTTTGAAACTTGTAGTTTCGACATAGAAACGGGGTTAAGGTTTTGTGTGTTTGATTTTACTACTTTGAGCGGTAGTGTCCAGTAATTTGAGCGGGCCAATTTAAAAGATAATCGTCTTCCTGTGTGCCAATTCCGTAGTTATGGATTAACAGGGGGAGGCCATCTGCGCGTCTTTTATCTGATATAATGGCGATATGCTCAAGTCCGCTGGATTTTAACGGGGCAAAAGTCACAATATCCCCACCTTGCCAGTTTGTTAGGTTTTCGATGTCCCCAGGGATCGCTTGTATAGTGAGGGGGGTAAAATATTTTCCTAGAAAAACTGTAAGAATTTTTACGCGGCGGAAGTTGATATTGGAATCTAGTGGCGGAGAAGATGGGTACTGATTGGGGTTTTTGGCGATATCCTCTTCAACTTTTTCCCGAAGGTCGTAGTCTATGGAGTTTAGGGCACGGGCGATTACATCCGTACAGACTCCGCTGTTTTCTGGGACTTGGTCGGCAGGGAAATAGGATCCATCATATTCTGTAACTATTCCAATTTGGCTGCGGGCAGATTGCACAATTTTTTTTGCTTCAGGAGTTTGGAGGTTGGGAATTTCTAAAACGCTAACATTTGGAGCAAATGCCTGGGGGCTGTAAGCGGCCAGGGCAAAAGAAAGGGACAAAACTAGAACAACTGCAATTATTATGTTTTTTAGATTCATTTATATATAGTTTTGGCTTTTTCCTGAAGTAGGGCCTTGAGTGGGGGAGGCAGTTCGTGCCAGCGAAGGCCTTGGAGGGCTCCTTCCAGCGCGTAGAGGGCGCAGATGCAGATGTCTTTGTTGGGGTAGTTGTGACGAATTCGTTGCCAGGCTTTTAGTGATCCCATTTTTTGGAGGTCTTGCTTGTTGTGAACACCAATCTCGATGAGATTGGCGGCGATTTTTTTGCCGATGTTGGGGAGGGCAGTGAGTTCTTTCATGGGGGTATTTTAGCTTGAGGTGAGGGGGGAAACAAGGGGAGTGGGGACTGCTTCTTTGTGTTGCGAAAAGTAAAAAATTCAAAAAACCAAAAATTTTTACTTTTTTACTTTTTGAAGAAGAAGGTGTGAAGTTAAAGTTCTCGCAACTTTTGCAATCGGGGAAACCTAAACTTTTTATGAAAAATAACTCGCGATTGTAGGCGATTGAAATGCGGAATTCGCTTCGCTCATAATACGCTGCGATTCTTCTGGTCGGGGTGACTGGACTCGAACCAGCGACCCCATGGTCCCAAACCATGTACTCTAGCCAACTGAGCTACACCCCGACACTGCCTGATTTTTCTAAGCGTTGTGATTCTATACAAAAAATCTCCACTTGTTAAGGGAATTTTAAATTTTGCTCGTAAAGCCCTCGCCCGCTATAATCGATGCATGGAAAAACTTTTTTCGCGGATATTGGGGACGCCGATTGTGGATGATGGGGGGGGAAGGCCGATTAGTTCGGTTAAGGATTTGGTGATTGATCCGGAAAATGGCAGGATTCTGGCGTTTAAGGTGGATTTGGTGCGAAATTTGATTGTTTCGGAAATGGATGTGTTGGGCTGGGGGATTGCGCTGAGAATTCATAATAATATGGATATTATTGATGCTAATGAAGTTCTTAGGGTGGATGAGGTGCTGAGGTCGGGGACGAAAATTTTTAGGAATAAAGTTTATACCAAAGAGGGGGAGTTTTTGGGGAAGGTGTTTGATTATACTGTCGATACTAAGGCGATGAGCTTGAAGAAGATTTTTGTGGCGAAGGGTTTGTTGGGGATTATTCGTTATGATTCGAGGACTTTTGACTACAAGGATATTGAGGAAATTTTGACAAACAAGATAGTGGTAAAGGAAAGCATGAGGAAAATTAAAGAAAAAGAAACTCAGGCGGCTACGGATCTGGCGGCGGCAGGATAGAGGTTTATCGATAACAAAAAAACCGGCCCACCAAGTGAATGATGGACCGGAAGCGGTCTTATAATTTAGGCTCTAACTCTAGGTTTCTGTTCCCGTACCTGCTCCAAGGATTGTGTTTACAATCGCAAAGGATAGAAGAACGATGATCAAACCAACCAATGCGTATTGGATGATTTTCTTGGCGTTTCCTGTAGCCTCGTCATTACCTGCAGAAAGAACATAAGTTACACCTCCGTAGATCACCATAATTACGGCGATTATTCCTAAGAATGTAAGGAAGTAATTTACCATTGTTAAAACAAGTGAACGAAGAGAACTTTCTCCTCCTGTTTGTTCCGCAATAACCGCAGGATTGTCTCCCGGATTGATAAGGGCGGCTGAAGCGACAGGAAGGAAGCTAACGATAGATAATGCACCAACCATTAGCACGAAAACAAATAGCGCTTGCTTTATTAGGCTTTTGGTTTTCATAGGATATAGGTTATTTATTACTATAATTATAGCAAGTTTGGCCTTGCTGTACAATATCTTAAATTATTTGCACCTCTTCTTCAAGTTTGATGCCGAATTTGGCTTTGACTTCTTTTTTAATTAGTGTTGCTAATTTTCTAACATCTTTCGCCGTGGCACTGCCAGTGTTTATGATGAAATTGGCGTGCTTCTCGGATATCTGGGCGTCGCCGATGCTATGACCTTTGAGTCCGGCTTGGTCGATTAGGAGACCGGCGGGTTGCTGTGGGTTGGGATTCTTGAAAAATGAGCCGGAAGATGCACCAAAGGGTTGAACATTGAGCCGAAAGTGGCGGGATTCTTTTTTTATTTGTTCGAGCTGTTCGGGGGAGAGGGTGGAAGGGGTGCGGGTGAATGTGGCTTTGAGAATGATTTTTTTGGAGTTTTTGAGGGCGGAATGGCGGTATTTTAGGTCTAGTCTGGTGGCGGGGATTTCTTGGATTTGATCTGTTTGGGGATCATATATTTGGGCTGATTTGAGGATGTCTTTGGTTTCAAGGCCGTTGTAGCCGGCATTGCCATAAATTGCGCCGCCAACTGTGCCGGGGAGACCGACCCATTGCTCAAGTGGGGAGAGGTGGGTAAGGCGGGAGATTAAGGTGCCGGAGTCTGCGGTAAATTGGTCTTTGGATTCTTCTATGTGATCGGTTTGGTTCTTGATTATGAGGCCGCGGAAGCCATCATCCGGAAAAAGGATGTTTGAACCTCTGCCGATTAGGAGGTATGGGAGATTGTTTGTGATTGCAAAGCGGATGAGTTCGGGGATTTGGGCTGTTTCCCGGACTTCGTAGAAGAGGTCGGCGGGGCCGCCTATCTGAAAAGTGCAGTGATTTTTGAGAATTTCATCTATTTTTCCTTCGGGAAATTTTTTGATAAATTCTTCTTGGACTTTTTTATTACTCATGGCCGGATAATAGCATTTATATGCGGTTATGCGAAGTAAAAAAGTGAATTTGACATTGGGGGAATTTTAAAATAGAATTTCGCTTGCAAATGTAGACTAAGCCACCTTAGCTCAGCTGGTAGAGCAACTGTCTTGTAAACAGTCGGTCGTCGGTTCAAATCCGACAGGTGGCTCCATTATGGCTTCTAGAAGGAAAGAAAGCGGTTTTTGAATAGGGCTCGACAACCATATGTCGCAAGATAACTAACCGCCGACATATGAAAATGAACATCCAAGAACTGCATGAACAGTTCTGCACTGAGCGTAAGCTCATCAACAATTTCACCGACAAAACGATACTTTGGTATCGGGGGACGATGAAGGTTTTTAGGGATAAGTTCCCTGAGTTAAAATGTGTTGACGAGATCACAACAACACACCTCCAAAGGTTCCTGTTTGATGGCAGGATAGAGCGCAAATGGGCCTCTTTGACCTTTGTCAATTATTACAAGGGGTTGAAGATCTTTTTTGACTGGTGTGTGAAGAGGGGGCATTTGGAGGCAAACCCTATTTTACCAATTGATACGCCAAAAATTGAGAAAAGATTGCCCAAGAGGATCTCTTTGCAGGACTCTATGAGGCTTTTGGAGATTTCTTTTAATAAAAAATATCGTTATAGGTTTGAGGCTTACAGGAACCAAGCGATCATTGCCACTTTTATTCATACAGGGCTTAGAGCAAATGAGTTACTGTCTCTAAACACGGTAAACATCGATTTTGAGAATGGAGTTGTTAATGTGAACCTAGGAAAAGGAAATAAGGATAGGGTGGTTCCTCTATCTGTGAGGTTGAAATCTTATTTGACTGCCTACCTAAAGGAGAGGGGGAGGCTGGGGCGCAAATGTGACCGCTTATTTTTATCTGTGCGAGGAGATATCCCTTTTACCTATTCCGGGCTCAAGTTAATGGTCCAACAGCTTAAAAAGGCCTCTGGTGTCGATTTCTCGCCTCATAAATTGAGGCATACCTTTGCAACCTTAATGCTCGAGGGCGGATGTGATTTATTTAGTCTGCAAAAGATGATGGGGCATAGTGATATAAAAACTACTACACTTTATCTTTCTGCGACGGTGAAGCTTTTGCAGGAGCAGATGTTGAAACATCCGATGGGTTAAGTGTAGAATTTTAATAATTATCTAATAAGCTACTACTTTGTCGAATTTCCTTTTTATAATAATTTTGTTGCTAGAGATAATCTTATTGCCTGTTCTAGATTCTAATTGGCAGGCATATAATGATTTTTTATCTGAATTTTTCCTTAGGCATCCTAACTTACCAGACCATTTGCAAACTACAGGGATTGCGCTTCTAACGATTCTAATCCCTTTAGCAATAGCCTCTTTAAGTGAAATTCTCAACAACAAAAATTCAAACAAAGTTGAACTGGGAAAATTGGATCTTCATGTAATTCTTGATCGTGTTTTCAAAATAAAAAAACTGATTATTTATACAGCTTTGATTTTTATTCCAACAACGATATTTGGTTTGTTTAATGGTGTTATTTCATTACTGTTATTAGCCCTTTCTGTTTCTGGGATTATTCTTGTCGTTAAGATAATTCTTACTACTTATAGATGGATAAAGGGGAATGCTTATTTAGCAAGGTCTTCCTACCTCACACAATTAGAAGAGACTGAGGACTTGAAGGTCGTCTGGGAGTCTGTTTGGACTTCAACTAATAATTATTATCGTTTTTATGAAATATTTGCTGATACGATGGATAAGCTATTATCCCCTTATGATGTTAACTCTTTGCATGCTTTTTTGCATATGATTCAGGTTTTTAATTTAAATCTTGGGAAAAGACATCTTTTATCGATATTTATTTATCATGATTTGTTCAAATTAGTTCTAAAATGGCATTACTTGGCTACCGTAGAATTGAAAGAAAAGGTAAGCATGGGAGGAATTAAACGAAGGGCTGCTTTTTCTCAGATTAAAACTGAGCTGGAAAAAACTATTTCTCTAGTTGCTGAGAGATCTTTTGTGGACAATGATGGCTATTGGCATTTCTTTGATATTTTTGAACATGAGATTGACAGTAGAATTAGTGATTCTAGGTATATAGAACAAATTATGAATGTATTTTACAAAAGCTTCTTCCAAGGAATTGAAGAAAACCGCTATCATTATCTGATGTGGGATAATGCTTTTCCAAACAACTGGCTAGTAAGAAGGTCTCAATTATTATCGCAAGATAACCCCTTTGCTGGCATAGCTTTAAATGAATTTGTAAAATGGATGAGATCAAGATTAAGGTCTCATGAGTTAAGTAAAACTCCTGATCTCCTCCTAGAAGAGGTTAGTAGTAATTTATTTCCTGAAGTAAACAATGCCGATTGGGCTGTAGTTTTGATTTTTTATGCTACATGTGGACATGAGCCTAATGCACGATGTAAATCCGTAGTAGAGAAATTCTGGTCGTTTGGTTTTGGTACAACTCCTACATTGCATGATATCCCTGAGAAAGATGGGGTTAATGAAGTGTTTAAAAGAGCGAGAGCCGACTTAAGAAATAGGAGAAAAGCAACTTTTGAATTGGTATATTCTTTGCCTCAATTGCAATTGTTTTTTTCTGAGCAGAACTTGGTGGCCGACATTGACGAATTGGAAACACTCGACATATATGAGGAAAAATCTCTAGAAGCTGCTCATAGGTTTAAATTACTAACTCTTTGTAGAGATATGCTGGCATATCTCAGAGGTATTTATTAGCATTTAGAAAGTATTCTTTAATAATTGTGACTATGAAAAAATTCTTAAAAATTGCTTATAAGACAAATAAAGGGCAAATTATTTCCTTTAAGTCACACTATCCCAAAAACAATCCTGAGAATTGGGATCTGGCAATTACCGACTGTTTAAGGCATTTGGGGATTTTTGATGGGATGGAAAAATCTGATAAAACCCCCCTGTCTGAGTGACAGGGGGGTGTAGGAATTATGACCACCCCCTATTCACACCTATCTCTTTTTTTCTTGTTTCATAATGAGGGGGGGGAGGTCCAAATATAATTATGTATTCAATAAGAGCAAAAGACCGACTGTAATAATTGGTCCGCCCCACTTCACCATGTTATAGTCCATCTCCTCGCAATATTTAATCAAAAAACCATTCCCGCTAACTACAATTATAATAAAAAACAAAGCATTAAAGATATCTCCAAAAGTTAGATTGGCAAGAGAAGTAGAGGAAAACCCTGACGGATAAATCCAAACATATAAAAAGAATATAATTACCCCCCACAAAGCTAAGAAAAAACATGATAAGATAAACTTTAAGATGGACTTTTCATTCCTGGAAATAAAATGATGAACTTTGCGAAGTATTTTATCCATCCCACTCAATAGCTCACGAAACATCTTTGCCGCCTCGCTTATTACCTCACTTCTTAATGATGCAAGTTTTTGAACTCGCAAAGATAAAAAAAAGAATGTAAAAACGCTTAATAATAGGTATGCAATATAATAACCCGAATAATCATAAGGATATTTCGAATCAATCAACACTGAAAAACATAAGAAAAGGAGAATAATATAAGATATATCCATATACTTTACTACTCCTTTTAAAACGCTATTCTTAATTTTCTCATGCTCGCGCAAGGCAATACTTAGGCAACACCTAGAAAATACTATAAAGAAAATTCCAAAACCAAAAATGGAAGATGAGTCATCCTTAAATAATCCTCCATACTGCAAATAATCACCTAACAAAGGAACCATTAAATACCCTGCAAAAACAAGAAAAGAAATTGCCAACAAGAAAAAGAAGGCAGAAATCAAGAATCTCTTTAATGCAGTCATCATTTTTTTATAATTCATAAATTGAGTTTTAGTTTATTTGTCCAAAGCTTTTCCTATCCATCCCCCAATAATACTTTGTGCAAAGGCAATAGCTTGCACGATAATAAAGATTAAAAATGGATTAACATCAACAAACCAGCTAACAATCCATGAGAGTAGAAGAGTTAGTGCTAAAGAAAGAATAAGCACTTTTGAGCTTGAAATATTTGGTGTAACTTTTTTTCTGGCTGAGATAGATTTTTTATCTAGAAACATTTCAACATGCTTAAGCACTTCTTTGCTTGACCTAAATTCATCTTGAGAAATACCCACATATTCTGGTGACTTTTTTTCAAAGAGCTTTTTCTGAATCTTTTCCACATTTTTTACAGCTTTTTCGATTTCTTTTTTTGACATTTTATCTTGCTTGGACTTTGGATACCAAATTGCACGCCCTGTATATTCATCTGTTATTTTCAGACCTGTTTTGTCTGTTGCAAGAGTTTCTTCAATTTTTTGGTTTGCTGTTTTTATCTTTTCTGATATTAGGCGTAGGTAGCGCCTATAATCATTTGGGGGAATTATGTCAGGGTGTTTAGAAAGCAGGTACATAGATATAGGGCTGCCAGTCCACTCTTCATGCCACTCGACCCCCTTTTTGAGACCTGAGATAAAATCCTTAGTCATTTCATTTAATAATTCGCCTTTTTCAGCAAGAATATCTGATTCTAAAACCACACCATCTTTTACACAATAATGTTCTGGTGGTTCGTCCATTCGTTCAATTAAACGAATTTCTACTTTGATGGGGTTTGTTTGAATCCGATATTCATATTTTTGCTTACGATGATAGGCGTCATCTTTTAAAATTAGACTTGAATGATATATTTTTGATTCTGGATTTACATCAATATCACAATAAGAATCTTCGTCATTGAAGGATAAGGTATTCTTACCATCTTCCTCAAAGACCTCTACGCTTTGACCCTTTTGGTCTTCCGCAGGTTGTTTTGGTTTATTCTTATGTTTTTTTGTCTTAGACATAGAACTGTTTTAGAAAAGTTTATACAAAGTATATTTCATGTAGCTACTATTCCTTTTTAGGACTCTACTGTCAATGAGACAGGGGCTGTGGGATTGTATTTATTGTGCCAATCTTTAATAGCTCTGAATAAACGAACACCCCTTCCCTCTGCGAAAAAACTGAAACACAAACATAAAATAAGTTGAAAACATTGTGCTTCCATTATCGTTTTTGACTTTTTCTCTTTTTAAAGTTATACTGAAAGTAGTCTTTAAAATTAACTTTAAAATCTATGACTAAACTTATTGGGATAAAAGAATTGCAAACAAATACTAAAAAAATCAGAGAGGAATCCGCAAAGGGAGTTAGATTTATTGTTATGTATAGGTCGAAGCCTGTTTTTGAGATAAATCCTGTCGTCCAAAATGTTGAGTTTGCTGCTGATTTAAAGGCCAGCGGGTTATATACTGATGAATTTGCCGGAAGGATGGAAGAAGCTGAAAAGAATATAAAGGAAAATGAAACCAGGACTTTTGATTCTACTGAAGACTTTTTAAAATCTCTTTCGTAAATGAAAATCACCGAAACGGCTCAGTTTAGAAAATCTTACGAGAAGCTTGAAACGGCTCTTAAAAAGAAAGCCCAAAAGCAATTCAAACTCTTTTTGGCTAATTTGTTTCACGCTTCCTTGAATACAGAAAAACTAGAACCAAAAGAGAGCAATGTCTGGTCCTTTAGGATAGATAAAGGCACTCGGGTAATTTTTACCTTTGCAGAAAAGGAGACTGTTCTTTTGCTAGATGTGGGGTCTCACGATATTTATCGGAAGAAAATGAGATAGTTTTGTTTTTGCGAAAAACCAAAAACACAAACATAAAATAAGTTGAAAACTTTGTGGCTACATTATGGCTTAAGCAATCTTCTTCTGGTCTACTCTTAGTTGCCTTGAGTCGTTGACAAAAATATATTTCTCCATCATACTTTTTCCTTAATTTTTCCAACAAAAATATGCGTTTGTACAAAGGTCCTGGAGGTGAGCTCCCCTTAGCCTTACCTGAAGGATATGTCCCATTAGAGAAATGGATTGCAGGGCATCCGGAGGCCTCTGATGAAGAAATTCATAGAAATGTTCGATGGCTATCGAAAAAAATTGCCTTCATCTTAGATGAAAATCACCCTGAAAATGTGGCTCTTGCAGAGAAATATCGTAAAGATTCCAATGAACTGAAAATGTCAATTGAGGCAGAATTAAGAGAAAGGAATGTAAATATTACTGTAAAAAAGGCTAAAAATGGTCGAAAGGGAATGCGCAAAATGGCATTTTTGATAAGAGGGACTTATATTCCTGCCTATCCAGATACAATCAACGAAGAGAATAGAATGCAGGGGGGACAAATAGATCGGGATTACTTTGTCTTGCATTTTGATGCGAAACAAAAATGCCGAGGGGTTCGTTTCTGGAAACCTAAAACAGGGGATATTGAGCAAACAACTGAGTTAAGGAAATTCATTGTAGAGATGATTTACAAAACAACTCGGGATTTTCTGAATGAAGAGTATGGAAATTGGGAAATCATTGCGAAGAGAATTGTGGATATTATTGAAAAGGGCATGGAAATGAAGATAAAGGAAGCTCCTGCGGTGGAT
>JAHIRL010000119.1 GCA_018818755.1 Patescibacteria group bacterium | reverse complement strand
ATGATGCTGAAACTATTACTGTTGCGATATCTGCTTATTCTGCTAATGCGACAGCGGGTACGACAACTTCTCAGGTAATCACAATTACCGATGATGATAGTGCGACTGAATGTAATGATTGTAGTGATAATGATGGTGATGGAGATACCGATTATGGAAGTGATCAAGGATGTAGTAGTGGAGCGGATACAAGTGAGTTGGCTACTAATGAATGTGATGATGGTATTGATAATGATAGTGATGGAAATATAGATACCAGCGATTCTTCTTGTGCTTCTTCAAGTGGAATGAATGAATTAAGTTGTGGAGATGGTTACTGTACTGCTGGTTCGGAGACTTGTACGAGCTGTGCTGCAGATTGTCCAAGTGTTTGTAATAGCATAACTTGTCCGGGACTTTGTGGAAGTGGTTTTATTGGAGGACCCACTAGTGGTGATGACGATGATAGTGGCGATGACGATGATGACGATGATGACACGACCGATCCACCGATCACAACTGGTTGTTTGCTTGGCATTTTGATTAACGGTACTTGTAGTATTGTTGAAGAGGATGTCTTGGGATGTACAGATCAAAGTGCTTCTAATTATAATTCTGCGGCAACTGTAGATGATGGTTCTTGTGTGACCGTGACCGAGGCTGTTGTAGAGAGTGGATGTATGGATGAAAATGCTTCTAATTATGATTCTGCGGCGGTTGAGGATGATGGTTCTTGTGTTTATATTCAGCCGGTAGCGGGATGTATGGATTCTGATGCGGCGAATTATGATCCTTTGGCAACCGTTGATGATGGAACTTGTATTACTGAGACTACTGAGTCTGAGGAATTTCCGGAAATTGAAGGAATAGTTCCGGGCTGTTTGGATCCAATAGCATTTAATTATGATGAAAATGCTGACCTTAGTGCGCCGGAAGCTTGTATATATGATCAGTTCGAATTTGAAAATCCGGTTGAGTCTGAGTATTTTTATAGTGAATCTGATGAACTTATCTTTGGTTTGAATCCTGGAGAGAGACCAACTAAACCTGCCATCGTGAACTTGGATGGTACGATTGGTGGTCCATACAGACTTTTCCTTTTGACTTCCAAAGCAAGAGACATTGTTACTGTGATCTTGAAAAATCTGGAAACTGCAGAAACAATTGTTGTTGGTTTTGATGTTATAGATGCGGAAAATAAGGGAACTATTATGAACGATATTCCAATTCCGGATGGAACTTATCACGCTATCCCAAAAGGGAAAGATGGTTATGGTGATCCGGTAACTTTTACTGTTAGAGCTAATGTTGCTGAAGAAGTTGACCTTGTGGAGCTTGCGATTGCTGAAAATACTGAAGGTAGATGTGTGGTTGGAAGTAAATTTCTAGCCGGACTTGTTGAGGGTACTTTGAATGCGGTTGATCAACTTGATCCTTTTGATGTTTTTGATGCCGCTGCGGTAATTGCGATGAAGAAAAATGAGTCTGAGCTGTTTGTGGCGGAGAATCCGGTTTATATCAATCCAAAGAATGTTGAAATAGCTTCTTGTTTGGAAATTGGTAGGTTGACAGCTTATATTTTGGGTGTTTTTGAAAGGGTGGTTCCAGATCAAAGATTCATAGCTCAGAATTATGTTGAGCAGGTTGAAAAAACGACTAGAAGCAGATTCCTTGCTACCGGAAAAGTTTTCTCAGGCGAAAACAGAAAACTTATGGTTTATTTGGTATATGAAAGTGTGATTGTTTCTTCTGTCGCACTAACCGATGCCGGTCAGGATAGTTTTGCTATGCCTGTTCCCAAACAGTTGATCAGCGATGATACAACAAATGAACATAAGCTTAGAGCTTATGCCGTTGATCCGAGCATAAACTACTTGAGTAATGCCCGTTCTCTGGAATTTAATGTTAGAAATTTTAGGCCGGTAAGTACTTCGAGGTAATAGATATCCGGTTGAGGCTTTAAGCTTTGGCCGGATATTTTTATTTATATTTTTTTGAAGATATGCTAGAGTTTGCGTATGCAGACTGATTTTTCTAAAAGTGGAGATGATGATTTGATCGACCTTCGTTCCGGGTCTGACTTCAGCGACGAGCCGGAGTTTAAGATTGAGCGTGTTGAAGAGGATGCAAGGGAGACTGGCCCCGGTGTTTCCGGGGCGAGGCAAAGTTCTGCGCCGGAATTTGAATTAAAGCAACAGGTTAAGGTTAAATTTGATAAGTTTGTTTCTTTGGTTACTAGTAAGGATCCCGAGGATATTTTTGAAAAATATGAGGATGAAGATGTAATTGTAAGCACGAATTTATTGGCCGATTTGGCGAGCGTGAAGGAGGAGAAAGAAGATCGGAGAGTGCCTACTTATTTTTTGGTGGGAATTTTGTTGGGGATTTTAGTTACCTGGTTAATTGTTAAATTATAATTATGGCAAAGTTAAAATATGAAAAAGTTCTTTTAAAGTTATCTGGAGAGGTTTTTAAGGGTGGTCTCGAGAGTGGGATTGATGGAGATTTGCTAATGGATTTTGCTAAGAGGATTAAGGTTCTTGTGAAGGAAGGAGTAAAACTTGGGATTGTGATTGGAGGAGGGAATTTGTGGAGATTTAGGGATTACAAGCATTTAAAACTTGATCGAGTTACTTCTGATACTATGGGAATGATGGCTACGGTTATGAATGCTCTTGCTCTTGAATCTGCCTTGAAGGAAGTGAAGGTGGATGTGCGGGCGATGAGTAGTTTTCCTTGTGAGAGGGCGATGGAGAATTATGTGCCAAAGAGAGCCAGACATCATTTTGAAAAGGGACGGGTTGTGATTTGTGCAGGTGGCACCGGAAGTCCTTATTTTACAACTGATTCTGCGGCAGCTTTGCGGGCTCTTGAGCTTGATTGTGATGTGCTTTTTAAAGCTACAAAAGTTAATGGAGTTTATGATAAAGATCCGATGAAATTTAAGAATGCAGAGAAATATGAGAAATTGAGTTATCGTGATGTTATTGCTCAAAATCTTAAAGTGATGGATTTGACTTGTGCTTCTTTGTGCATGGAAAAACCTTTGCCAATTTTGGTCTTTGATATAAATGAAAAAAACATCTTACTTCGTGCTGTAAAAGGCCAAAAAGTGGGAACAATTATTTCTTAATTTTTTACTATGTCTGTACAAGATTCTATCAATAATGCTGAGCAGGATTTTAAAAAAGCTTTGGATCATTTGCATGATGAGTTTGCTCGTTTGCAGGTGGGGCGGGCTAATCCGGCGCTTGTGGAAAATATTTCCGTGGAGGTTTATGGAGCGAGTCAGCCAATAAAGGCGATTGCTTCCATTGGTGTACCCGAGCCTCGAACTTTGCAAATTACGCCTTGGGATAAAGGCAGTCTGGCTTCTATTGAAAAAGCTATTGTTGGGGCTGGTATAGGTCTTAATCCGGTGAATGATGGTATTTGTGTGCGAATTTCTATGCCTGTTTTGACAGAAGAAAGACGGGCAGAATTAAAAAAACATGTTCACAAACTGTCGGAGGATGCCAAGATTACTGTGAGGACGGCAAGGCAAGATGCTCATAATCAGTTTAAGGAAATGAAAAGTAGGAGTGAAATTACGGAAGATGATTTGCATGACGCTGATAAGGGATTGCAGGTCAAGGTTGATGAATATAACGGCAAGGTTGATGAGATGGCAAAAAAGAAGGAAGAAGAGGTTATGACTGTATAGTTGATGTGTATAATTATTTTGTTCAATGAGTTATTTACTTACAATACTGGCGTTTTTTATCATTTTTTCCATCTTAGTGCTGGTGCATGAGTTGGGGCATTTT
>JAHIRL010000118.1 GCA_018818755.1 Patescibacteria group bacterium | reverse complement strand
GATGTTGAGCCCTGTGAAAGTTGATGAAAAAATCTTGGTTGCCATAAATAATCCGGTTAGAATCGGAGCCTCATTATGACAATGATGTCTAAAATCTTTCTAAATTTTTCCTAAACTGGCTATTCGAGTATCAATTTGTATATTTCCTCATTGGTTTCAATAAAAATTGCATTCCCACTTGCCAGTGCCACAATGTTTTGAGGTCGAAGGTCAACACCTTCTTCAAGTTCAACTGGATAGTATGAATTGTTTGAGGGCATGTAAAATGAGAGGTAGGAGATGTCTTTGGAAAATGTTTGGGAAATGCCGCCTGAGGAAACGAATTGCCGGCCAATAAAGAATAAGCGATCATCGAAGGTCCAGGCAATATTTTTTATTGAAGTTTTGAGCTGAAGTTTTGTAATTTTGTTTTCTTCATCCAAGATCCAGATATTGCTTGCATCGTTTGTTTTAAAAGCAAAATTTTTGCCTGATGGCGACCAGATTCCCTCGCTTATTGCTTGGCTAATGTTTAGGGGTTCTTTTTTTGGATTTTTGAGATTGATGCGATAGGCCTCTTTTCCATCCACAATCAAAGCCGCTTTTTCCGATCCAAAAACTTTTGGATCAACAAGTCCTTTTTGGAAATAGATTAGGGCCAATTGTGCCGGATCATCTTTTCTAATCAATTTTTGCATCCGTCTTTCCTGATCAAATACTATTTCATATTCTTTCTCCGGATTTACGATTGGCAGAGAGTCAACTTTGCTAAGTGCAGGTTTGAGTTTGAAATCCAAATAAAGTTCTTCAGTTCCCCAAAGTGGAATCTTGATATTTTCAAAGATGCTTTCATATCCTTCTTTGCTGGCCAATATTTGCTTTCTGCCTCTTTTGTCCTCAATGGAACATGGCGAAACGCTACATTCAAATATCTGCTCTATTTTTCCTCCAAAAAATTCCACTGTGAACGGCGTGTTCCCCCGCACCAACAGTTCTCCTCTGTTAATAAAACTGCCCCAAAAGTAATAGCCAACAGACCCTGCAATGATCATTCCGAGCAGTACGAGTGCCGCTATGTCCCTTTTTCTTTGGAGTTCCTCATCCATCACTAATATTTTTAATGTGATTCAATTGTACGGAAATTACATCAATCCGCCAACCGTGAGTGATTTTTTTACTTGATTGGTTGATAAAATAAAGTGCGGTTTTGATGATGCGCAGGCGTTTTAGGCGGTTTACGGAATCTTGGGGCGACCCGAAATTGTTGCAAGTTCGGGTTTTAACTTCGCTGAATACGAGTTGGTTTGAGGGACTTATGGAGATTACATCTACCTCCCCGTAGGGACTTCTAAAATTGGTGCTGACAATTTTGTGTCCTTGCTTGATTAGGTAGCTTAGAGCCAGATCTTCCCCTATTTTTCCCAGCTTTTGATTATACATGTAGATGAGACTAGCAAAAGCTTCTAAAATCTTTCTAAATTAAATTTTAGAACTTGCAGAGGAGTTCGAAGTCCACTATATTTCTAGTCCGGTCAAATAATTTTCTCTTATGGCTGAAGGTTCAATGGTTCCTCCATACAGTCTGGAGGCGGAAAAATCGGTTTTGGGGTCTTTAATTATCGATAAGGATGCCGTTATTAAGATATCCGATTTTTTGAGTGCAAGCGATTTCTATCACGATGCTCATAGAATTCTTTACCAATGTATTTTAGACCTTTACGACAAGCGCTCTCCCATAGATATGGTTACCCTAACAAATATTCTTGAGGGAAAAGGTGAACTCAAAAATGTTGGTGGGGCTTCTTATATTACCGAGTTGGCGAGCGAGGTTCCTACTTCAACTCATATTTTCCAGTATGCAACGATTGTTCGTGAGAAATCGATTTTGCGAAATTTGATAATGGTGGGCGATAAGATTCGGGGCTTAGGCTACATGCAGAATGAAAAAGTTGATGCCTTGATAGATCAAGCCGAAAAATCTCTGTTTTCGGTTTCCCAAAACTTTATTGCCGATAAATTTGTACATGTGCGGGATGTTTTAAATATGACTTATGAGAAAATTTCCGATCTGCACGATCCTGATGCCAAGGAAAAATATCGTGGTGTGCCAACCGGCTTTAAATCATTGGATCATATTCTTTCGGGATTTCAGCCTTCGGATCTGGTTATTTTGGCGGCGCGGCCTTCGATGGGAAAAACGGCTTTTGCTTTAAATATCGCTCAGAATGTTGCGAAGAAGGGCTTGTCTGTGGGAATTATGTCGCTGGAAATGGCCAAGGAGCAGTTGGTAGAGAGGATGTTTTGTAGTCTGCTGGAAGTGGATTCATGGAAGATGAGGACTGGAAAACTGACTGATGATGATTTTAGTAAAATTGGTACAGTGATGGATGAAATGAATTCGATGAAGATTTTTATTGATGATTCGGTTGGTAGTTCTATTTCCGAGTTAAAGGCTAAGGCTAGACGACTAAAGATGGAGCATGGGCTGGATCTTTTGGTGATTGATTATTTGCAGTTGATGAGTATGGGTGGGATTGGTGGAATGAGTATTAATAATAGGGTTCAGGAAATTTCGGAGATTTCGCGCTCGCTTAAGGGCTTGGCGCGTGATTTGGCTATTCCAATTTTGGCTCTTTCTCAGTTGTCGAGAGCGGTGGAATTGAGGCCGAGTAAGGTGCCGCAGTTGTCTGACCTGCGTGATTCCGGGGCAATCGAGCAGGATGCGGATGTGGTTATGATGATGTATCGTGAAGATTATTACGAGGAAGACACGGATAAAAAGGGGGTTACCGATTTGTATGTGCGGAAACATAGAAACGGACCTATTGGTCATGCGCAGTTAGGATTCAAAAAGGAGCAAATGCGTTTTATGGATATTGAAAATAATCGAGATTTTAACGAGTTTGGAGGCTAAGAATTATTACTCGGAATTTTGGTGAGATGCGGTCTTTAGGCAGCTTTGTCTGGGTTTTCGGTTTCGGATGCGGCAACTGTCATAGGAGTTTCCTCAAACTCCGCATATTGAAGCGGTGTTTCTCCACCAAACGGTTTCAGGCTGTACTGGCCGTAGTTAAGCAGGACGACGGGATCTGTAAATTCCCCAGCTTTTGAGTCAAAACTATCAACATAGAAATATTTATCCCCCATCCACATTGCCGGCCTTTCGTTTCCGCTTTTATCTGTAACCAGAATGTTTTGGGATTTGTTTGGATCCAAAGCGGCTAAAGCGTTGTGGTAGTCGGCGCCACTGGTTTTGATTTTACTTTTGAGATCTCCGATTGTTGAACTTCCGTCACTGGCCAAGACAACTTCATCGATAATTGGGACTTCTCGCATTTTTTCTTTCTTTTTGGATTGATCAACTTCTGCGGCTTTCGGAACTTCAGGCATCTTTACATCCTCAATACTGGCCAAAAGAGCGGCCATATCATCTTTGTCTTTGTCTTTTTGCTGTTGCTCTTTTTTGAGAAGCATTTCATTTTTGGCTCTTTGGGCTTCGTTTTTTATTCTTGATATTTCCTGATTGCTGCCGATTGGCCCTTCAAACATAAATTTTGGTTTTGCAAGTTCACCCTCTTTTCTAGAACTGTCTGAGTGAGATTCCGGTGCGCCGCCAAATTTGTAAACAAGTCTATTTTCTTTCATTTTTATTTTTGTTAGTTTTTACTGCTTATACTATACCATTTTTCCTCTATTTTTGCAAGTGCTCAATTTGGGGTTTTGCTTTGGGGCTGGAAGTTTTATAATGCTTGCGTTTACTAATTTTAACACTTCGCAAATGTCCGAACTGGATAATAATGAGTATCATATGCGGCTGAATAAGCTAAAGGAAATGCGTGAAAACAATATTGTCCCTTATGCGGATCGTTTTGAGCGATCACATGAGGCTATTTTCGCCCTTGAAGAAGGGGAAAAAGCTAAGTTGCGGGGCTATGAAGAGATTGTGGCGAAACCGGCTAAGAAGTTGATGAGTTTGTGCGGGAGAATGATGTCTTTTCGTACTCATGGGAAGATTAGTTTTGCTAATTTGCAGGATTTTTCGGGCAAAATTCAGATTTGTTTTATGTTGGATTTATTGGGGCCTGAAAAATATAAGTTTTTGAAAAAGGTGGATGTGGCGGATTTTATCGGCATTAGTGGTGAACTTTTCAAAACCAAGCATGGAGAAGTTACTTTGATGGTTTATGAGTATAAAATACTTAGCAAGGCTCTAAGGCCTTTGCCGGAAAAATGGCATGGACTTAAGGATCGAGAGCATATTTACCGTCAAAGATATTTGGATACGGTGATGAATCGAGAGAGCATGGATAGATTTATTTTCAGGAGTAATCTTATTAAGGCTCTGCGCGAATTTTACTGGCAGGAGGGTTTTGTTGAGTTGGAGACTCCGGTCTTGGAAAATGTGAGTTCCGGGGCGGCGGCCAAACCTTTTTCCACTCATCACAACGCTTTGGATATTGATGTTTTTTTACGAATCGCAGCGGGTGAACTTTGGCAAAAATCAGCTATTGTCGGGGGATTTGAGAGAACTTTTGAAGTGGCACGATGTTTCCGCAATGAAGGGATGGATCCAAGCCACCTGCAGGAATTTACGATGATCGAGCACTATGCGGCTTATTGGGATTATGAGGATAATATGAAATTTACTGAAAGAATGTTTGAGTATATGTTGAAAAAATTGACCGGAGGAACGAAGGTAACTATTAAGGATAGGGCGGGCGAGGATGTGAAAGTGGATTTTAAGGCTCCCTGGCCAAGACGCAAATTTACAGAACTGATAAAAGATGATTGCGGGATTGATGTGCTTGATTACGATGAGGCCGCTCCCCTACTTGCGGCAATTAAGAAGAAAAAAATTGCAATTGAGGATGCCGAAAAACTGGGTTATGGAAATTTGGTGGATGCTTTGTATAAGAAGGTTTCCCGGCCAAAACTAATTCAACCGACTTTTGTAACAAATCATCCGGCAAATACTAAGCCGCTTGCCCGCAGAAATGATAAAGATCCGCGGATTTGCGACACTTTCCAGCTTTTGGTAAATACCTGGGAAATTATCAATGCTTATAGTGAGTTGGTGGATCCTGTGGATCAGCGTGAAAGGTTTGAGGCTCAGGCTTTGGCTAAGGCCGGCGGGGATGAAGATGCGATGATGATGAATGAGGATTATCTTACAACAATGGAGCATGGAATGCCTTGTATGAGCGGTTGGGGCATGGGAATTGATAGACTTACGACTTTGCTTACAGGTCAGGAAAATCTGAAAGATGTGGTGATGTTCCCAATAATGAGGCCGCTTGATGAGACTTTGAAGAAGAATGCCAAGGCTATGGAGAAGGCTAAGAAAAAATTTAAAAAATCTAAAAAATAGATATGGATAGAATTGCTGTACTGGATTTTGGTGGGCAGTATGCTCATTTGATAGCTAATCGAATTAGGAGGTTGGGGGTTTATAGTGAGATTTTTGATGGAGATGTGGCGGCGAGTGAGTTGAGGGATTTTAAGGGAATAATTTTATCCGGAGGGCCTTCGAGCGTGAATGCAGAGCATGGTTTGCGCTGCGACAAGGAGATAATGGAGATGGGTGTGCCGATTTTGGGGATTTGTTATGGACATCAGTTGATTGCTTATCATTTTGGCGGGAAGGTAGAGAAGGGTGCGGTGCGTGAATATGGTATGGCAGAGGTGAATTTTAGTGAAAGGAGTGGAGTTTTTGAGGGAGTATCCGAAAAGGAGCCTGTTTGGATGAGTCATTTTGACCAGGTGGTGGAAGCTCCTGAGGGTTTTAAAGTGGTGGCTTCGAGCAAAGATTGTGCGATTGCGGCAATGAGCAATGAGGAGAAGCGGATTTTTAGCTTGCAGTTTCATCCGGAAGTTACGCATAGTCCTTGTGGGATGACGATTTTGGAGAATTTTGTAAAGATTACCGGGGCGAAGCGCGAGTGGAGTATTGAGAGTTATATTAAAGATATTGGTAAAGAAATTGTAGAGAAAGTTGGTGAGAATAAGGTGTTTCTGATGATTAGCGGGGGTGTGGATAGTACGGTGGCATTTTTGCTTTTGGATAAGGCTCTTGGGCAAAAGAAAGTCTATGGATTGTTTGTGGATACCGGATTTATGCGAAAAGGCGAGCGCAAGGAAGTGGAAGAGTCCCTGAAGGCTATCGGGGTGGAGAATTTGCATGTTTATGATGCAAAAGAAGAGTATTTTGAAGCTTTGAAAAGTGTTTATGATCCGGAAAAGAAACGGGAGATTATTGGAGACTTGTTTCTGGATATTCAGGCCAAGGTTTCGGATGATCTTAGTTTGAATCCAAAAGAGTGGATGCTTGGGCAGGGGACAATTTATCCGGATACTATTGAAACAGGAGGGACAAAACATGCAGATAAGATTAAGACTCACCATAATCGAGTGGAGAGGGTTCAAAAATTGATTGATCAGGGGCGGGTTATTGAGCCAATTGCTCAATTGTATAAAGATGAGGTTCGTTTGGTGGGAGAAAAGCTTGGTTTGAGGGAAGATATGGTTTGGAGGCATCCTTTTCCCGGGCCGGGATTAGCTGTTAGATGTTTGTGTGCGGAGAATGAATATGAGGTGGATAAAGATCTTGAGGATCGCATTTCTGAAAGTTTGGAAGAAAGCAGTATAAGTGGCAAGGTTATGCCAGTTAAGAGTGTGGGAGTTCAAGGCGATGAACGAAGTTACGCACATCCGCTTTGTCTTTACGGAGAGCCGAAATCCTGGAATCAGCTTGAGCAAGTGGCTACCCAAATGACTAACCAGCACCCTGAAGTCAATAGAGTGGTTTTCCTTGTTAACAAGCGCGAATTGGGTGCATTGAGTATCCAAAAAAACTACCTTACTAGTGAGCGTATCAATCTGCTTCAGGAGGCTGATAAAATTGTGATGGATTACCTTGTGGAAGCTAAAATACACCGAGAGATCTGGCAGTTCCCTACTGTCCTTTTGCCAATTGGTGTGGATAGTCAAAATGGAGAATCGCTTGTGCTTAGGCCGGTTTGTAGCGAAGAAGCTATGACTGCAAATTTTTATAAAATGGATATGGATGTTTTGAATGAATTATCCAAAAGGTTGATGGGCTTGGATGGAATAAGTGCGGTTTTTTACGATATTACCAATAAGCCGCCGGGGACTATTGAGTGGGAGTAAGACTAACCTGCTTGGGCATGGAGATTTTCATTCCAAAGTGTTTTTCGATGAATTCTTTGAAAGCTTTGGGATCGCCTGTTGTTAAAAACTGGCGTTTGGAGTTTTTTGGGATTTCCTTCTCTATTTCGGGGTGTCTTTTCAGGTAATCTACTAGTTTTTTAGCTACAATTTGTCCACAGTTAAGGATTTTTACTTTTTTGCCCATAATCCTTTCAAAATCTTTTTGCATTAGTGGGTAATGGGTACAACCTAAAATCAGACTTTCAACATTGTGGGATTTTATGGAACGAAGATACTTTTTTAGAATTGATATCGCCTCGGGCCTGTGGTGCCAATCTTCTTCGATGAAGGGAACCAATAAGGGGCAGGCTTTAGAATATACTTTTGTTTCCTTGGAAATTTCCCTAATTTGTTCCTCGTAGGCGTTGGATTTTATTGTGGCTTGTGTACCAACAACCCCCACTTTCTTAAACTTCACGGCTTCTTCGGCTACGGGGATAAGCACACCAAGCACTTTCTTGTCCGGGTATTTTTGCTGAATGTGGCGTAAAGCTAAGGCTGAAGCGGTATTACAAGCAAAAATTATTAACTCTGCTCCCCTATTCCACAAAAAATTTACGGCTTCTTCGGAAAACTTTTCAATGTTTTCTTGGTTTTGTATGCCGTATGGAGCGCGAGCGTTGTCCCCAAGATATAAGTAATCGTATTGCGGAAGGGTTTGTATAACAGGTTTTAAAACTGTCAGACCACCATATCCCGAATCAAATATTCCAATCATGGACAAAATCTAGCTGTTTTTTTGCTTTTTTTCCAGTTTTTTCTTAGTATTAGGTCATGGTAGAGCTTAAGAAGCGTACAATTATTCTATTTTATGTGCTTGTGGGCCTTGTTTTAGGGGTGTTTTTGGGGCTGGGGACGAAGGATGGTGGCGATGCGATTATTCTAACTAATGAAGAAAAGGACACTAGGGATGAGTTGTTGAAAGAATTCCTGGATGAGCAGGCATATTTGCAAAGTCGGGTGGTTGGTCTTCGTGAGCAGATTGACGAGGCACAGAAGGAACTGGAGAGCACCAGCGCCCTGTTTAATCTGGGGAGGCTGGAGAAGCTGAAGGGATCCATTGGCCTGAGTGAAGTTAGGGGGCCGGGACTGGAAATTTTGCTGAATGATAGCCCCTTTACAAAGCGCGAAGGAGAAATGATTGTGAGCGAGGATTTGGTTCAGGCTTCGGATTTGAGGGATATTATCAATCTACTTAATGCCGGTGGAGCAAAGGCAATTTCCGTAAACAATCAGAGAATTGTCGCTACAACCCCCATTTCAGCCGTTGCGAATGCCGTATTGGTCAATAATTCCTATGTCACTCCCCCATTCACTATTCAGGCTGTGGGAGACACAGAGTCCATGCTGAGGAGGTTGTTGAATGACAGCATTTTGGATAATCTTTATGAAAGGCGTAAATCTTTCAATATCGTTTTTGAAATTGCCGCGAGAAGTATGGTTACAATCCCCATTTTTAATGGAAATCTTGATACAAATTATTTAAACCTTGTGCAGTAAATGTTTGATAAAATTAATGAAAAACAGAGATTTCTTTCAATACTTGGGGCTATTGCCCTTTTGATTCTTTCTTTTGTGTTTTTATCCAAAAATAAGATTTCGGAGGTTGAAGAAGGGGTTTTGCGTGAAACTGAGAGTAACTTTTTCCAAGAAATAAAGGTTTTGAAGGAAAAAAATGAAGATCTGAAGGTGGAAATTGACTCTCTTGGTCAGAACCTTCTGGAACTTGAGGATAGAGATAAAGCTATCTCCGCAATTGAGTCGGAAATAATTAAATATGAGAAATTGAGCGGGAACTTATCCGTATTTGGGTCGGGAGTGGCTTTGGAGCTTAATGAAGGTGTTTCTACGCCTTGGGTAATCGACTTGATCAATCAATTTTTTGGATATGGAGCCGAGGCTGTGAGCCTAAACGGAATTAGGATTACAAATGGCACAAGTGGCTTTGATACTCTCCCCAATGGTCAAATTAGCCTAAAAGGCAGTGTTATTGTCGCGCCTTATTCTTTTGAGGTTATTTGTAACTCCAGCAAGATGATGGATATGATGGAAATGCCGGGGAATATTATTGACAGAGCTTCACAAGCCTATCCCGAAGCGGAAATTAAACTTTCGACCAGAGAGGTTATAAAGATGGACTAGTTGTATAGAAAAAGAAGCCAAAGGGGTTGAAGAGCGAGGATTGTTAATAGAATTACCAAAAATAGTTTTTTACTAAACCGCTCCATTCTTGCCTGAAAGCTGAGTTTTTTGAGAATTAGGGATTTTTGCTCCAGTTCTTGTCTGAGTTTTTCCTCTTTTTCCGTGTGTTCATAGCTTTCTTTGTTGTATTGAAGGAGGGGAATACTCGTTTTTACTTGGGCCTCGAGCTGGCCAACACGATAGTTGGCTATTTCCAGTCTTTCTTGTTTTTCGGCAAGTTCCTGCTTTGTTTCTTCGTATAATTTTTTATAGACATTTCCTCCAGCCGATTTTGCCGCCCTTGTGGAGCTCCCAGTGGACATGTTGTGGACAAAATCTTGATCGAGGACCTCAACACTGTCCACATTGTCGACATCATTTTCACTAGACAAATTGGAAGTAGACATTGCATTGTTGTCTACTGAACGATGAACCCTATTCTTATTAATAAACCCCAACAACTCCTCTTTATTAAGCCAAATCCTACTCCCCACAACCTTCGAGGAAACTTTTTTCAACTTAACATACCTGTCTACAGTGCGAATGGAGACCTTAAGCAGTTTACTAGCGGCTTTTCGATCTATTTCATAGCCTGTTTGAGTAGTGGACATTGTAGACATATAAAAATTTTAATGTCTATGGACAGGGTATAGACAAACATAGACATGAGTCGACATGATTTTATCTCAGTTGTCTAGAGAAGTCCAGTTTACTTTGATACCACTAAGAGGCATAATTGAAGTACCTCTATCCTAATCGAAAATATGTCAAAATTCAGCTTATTTATAAGAGTTTTCTCGGTTT
>JAHIRL010000117.1 GCA_018818755.1 Patescibacteria group bacterium | reverse complement strand
GGATACTTTTTGGATTAATGTGGCGCCAGATCATGAGGCCGTAGCCTTCTTCGACATTTTTGATTCGCATGTCAATTGCGAGAGCGGAGGAATAGAACGAATTTGCTAGATCTAGACCTTGAACTGCTTTTGATTTACTCATGTTGCTTGTCAATTCTGCTTCGGTCATTACATCTTTGTTTTTCTTTAGCTCTTTAACTGCGTGTTCTAGTACTTCTTTGATTATTAGTGGGGAAACTGAGTCAATATGCCAGCACATCCGGAAGAGATTGTTCTTTTCCAATGATTTGATGCTTGGGCAGATTGTTAGTGAAAGGCGAACAATATGAGCATCGACCTCAAATGTGTTTTCAATTGCGTCAAGAATTTTTGCGGTCAAGGTTTCTTCCAATAACAGTCCTCCATTTTCTTTTAATATCGCTTCGGCCAGGTCATGGATGAAGCGGAGTTTTGTGCTATTTACGGTTCTTTTGAGTTTGCCTAGTGCGATTTTTTCTATTTGGCGAACGCGTTCTCTTGTAACATTGAATTTCTGTCCAATGCTCTCTAATGTCTGCTTATCTTCGTTATTTAATGAAAATCTGCGAATTACAACTTCCTTCTCTTTCTCGGATAAAACCATGAAAATATCATCGATTATGTCACTTAGATTTAACTTCAGAATTGCGGTGTTATCCTTAATCGAAGGTGTCATAGTAGCTTTTGGTTAAGTTGTAAACAATGTGCTCTTAACATATTCATGCGAGGCGATATCGTCAATGGAATATTTATTTTTAATACGTCAACCCTACGAATGGATTGAACTTTACCCTCTTTTTGCAGCTTTGTCAAATAGATGTACGGTTCCATAGTTTCAAGTACACCCCCTGCGAACGAGGAGAGTAGAATAAGTGGAAATATTGAGCGGCCGGTGGGCGCATGTTTAGTGATTCATGTGGGCGAAGGCAATTGTACTCTATAAGCCAATCGGCTAACACTTCATTTATTTTATAAACAGAGGACGTAAGATCAACTCTCCAGTAAAGATGTCTCTGTAAAGTGAGATTAAAGCGTTCTGCAATTGCATTATCTTTGGGTGTTCTTGGTCTGGAGAAAAAGTGCTCAATTCCCTGTTTCTTGCATGCCTTATGGAAGTGAGCCAGGAACTCCCCTCCATTGTCCGTTAGAACGGCTTTTATGTTTGTTTGCAGCACTTCTTCCATCTTTTCCAAGAGAGCTTTGGCAGCCTTTGAGTTGTGAAACTTTGTTACTGAGGCAAAACCAATTCTTGTAGCAATATCCACACAGGTTATGAAGTAGACTTTTTGGAAATTGGAACCAATAAATTCAACAATGGAATCCAAGACCACTAGATCTCCCGGTTTTTCAGCAGGATAATCTTTTGGTAGTCTTTTGCGTTCAATCCTCCATGCGGACCTGGGTTTTGGTTTTTTGTGGTAGCCCGGACACCTATTACGCACCAACATGTCTTTACTTGAAAGGTAGCGGTATATGGTGCTTTTGCTGTGTTTATGGAGGAAAACATGTAATTTTTTATGCCCCCAATCCGGAAACATTTCTGCAAACTTTTCAATCTCCAGTTTTTCTTCTGAACTTAGTTCAAATCCACGTTTTAATAGTGGACCTGTTGTTTTTGGGATAAGGCCGCCCAATCCTTCTTCTTTTCTGGCTTTTACCAGCTTATGTATATGACCACGTGAAGTTTCAAACTCCTTTGCCGTAGCGGCCTTATTCCTGCCATTACGGTCATACCAGGATAAAATTAACAATCTTTCTCTTAACAAATCTCTTTGCCAAGGTGTTAAAACAGATTCATTAAATTGTTTAAGTAGATTACGGATTCCCTTTAGCCCTTTTGTATTGTTATATTGCTTCATGGAGAGTGTTGTTTAGTGAATAGGTATTACTATTCTACACTCTCCTCTTTTTCGTCCGGGGTGTACTTGAAATTCATGAAACTACGTACCTGGAGGGGGCGGATTTTTGGCTTAACGCCGCTTTTTCTTGGGTTTTGGTCGGTACATGTCTTCGACCTCTTTTGATTTGTTTGCGCGGAGGGCTTTTCTAAAGCCTTTTTTGTATCTTTGCCAGACCCAGATTCCGTAGGCTGCGGCCAGGATGAAAATTATGATTATCCAGACGCGCATTCCTAGCCAAGGTACGTTTTGCCATCGGAAGAAGGTGAATAATAGGCCGATAATTGCGAATTCGCGGATGCGCATTGGGATGCCACCGAGGAATTCCTTCGCTACTTTTGCGTGTCTATGTTGAGAGATCAGCGCGCTTGCATACCAGCTTGAAGCGAAAAGGAGAACAAAGAAAATCACCAAGGGCCAAAAGTATAGAAAAGTTGAGCCTGGGTATGGATTGAAGAGGTAGTCTGGGTGGAGGAGTTTAAGTGGATTCATTTTTAAAGGATTTGTAGCGGTAGGCTAATGCGATTCCGCTGGTAATAAAGACCATTGCTGCGATTATCATTGGTATTCGGATGCCTTGGATGAGTAGTGTATCATCGCCTTTAAGGAACTCAAGTAAAAAGTAGATCAGAGAGAAGCCAGTTGACAGGTAAATTGTGGTGTTTCCTTCGCGGTTGAAAAATTCGGTTTTGTCTTTGAGGCGTTTTTTGCTAAGGAGTAGCAGTGTTACGGCAATTATTGCGTAGATTTGGATTGGATGCACTGGCACAGTGTATTTTACGTTCTGGATTTGATATGTGACACCCCACGGCAGTTCTGTTGGCTTTCCGTAGGCGAAACCGCCTAAGAATGCGCCTACAAGGCCAATGCAGTAACCAATTAGGGCCGGAAT
>JAHIRL010000116.1 GCA_018818755.1 Patescibacteria group bacterium | reverse complement strand
GCCCTTATGTCCAGGGCTACACAGGTGCTACAATGGCAGGTACAATGGGCAGCAATATCGTAAGATGGAGCCAATCCCAAAAGCTTGTCTAAGTTCGGATTGAGGGCTGCAACTCGCCCTCATGAAGTTGGAATCGCTAGTAAACGCGGATCAGCAATGGCGCGTTGAATATGTTCCTGGGTCTTGTACTCACCGCCCGTCACACTATGGAAGGTGGGGGCGCCCGAAGTACCCTTATCCCGCAAGGGAGGGGTCCTAAGGTGAAACCACTGACTGGAGTGAAGTCGTAACAAGGTATCCGTAGGAGAACCTGCGGATGGATCACCTCCTTTCTAAAGGAGAACAAGATAATTTTGCCAAGGTGAAGTTATCTAGGTTGAGCTCTTTAATTATTAAAGAGTTGAGTATTGACTTCTCTACTACATTTTGGATGTTAAGAATATCGCGAACGCATTGGACGATGCGTTTTTTTGTGTGCAAAAAAAAGGGGTAGGGACTTTTTTTCAAATTTTCTTGCTTTTGAGGATCAATTTGCTTAGAATGCTCTCGCGCTTTTGGCGTGATTTCAAAAAATTATGGGGCCGTAGCTCACTTGGCTAGAGCGCCGCGTTTGCACCGCGGAGGTAAGGGGTTCGACTCCCCTCGGCTCCACCATGATATATTTTGATTGATTTTTATATAATTTTATAAGGAAGAATCGGTTTGAGGGCTTATGGTTCCTTCTTCGAGTTTGTCTATAAAGGTCGCTAGGATTTTTGTGATTTTGGTCTTTGTTTTGGGCAGGAGTTTGTCGGCGTTTTTTGTGAACGCTATTACTTTGTTGAGTTTTTCTTTTGTCTTTTTAAATATGCTGTCTGGTTGTTTTATTAGGTTTGCGTTTGTTTCCTGAATTATGTCTGCGATCATTGTAAAAATTTCCAGCTGGTCCACTGTGATGTAGTTAATGCTTTGGTTTATAGTTGTTTGTAGTTGGAAGAGACCCTGTTCTAACGGGGATTTTGGAAGAATTTCCGATTCGTCATCTATATCCCATAATGCTTGATCAATTTTACTGTGTTCTTTAGCAACGACAGCAAGATATTCTTTAGCCCAATCTTCTTTTTTCTGGGCTTCTGTTTTTTCCGGGCTACCTGTAACGAGTGGAACTTTTACCATGTTGACTTTTTATTTAATTATATTTTAATACGAATCCTTGTTTTTTTGCAACTATTTCTTGAGTTAGCGAGGGGTTTTGCGGTACAAATTAGTTATGTTTGAAGTTATTTTGATTTTATTGTTTTTGGGGGTGGATTTTTATGTGGGAAATCTTTGGTTTTCGGTTTTTAGCTTAGGACTACTACTTATTTTAGTTTTGCCCGGCCTTTATTCTTTTGTTTTTGGGGCTCCTTTTTTGATTTCTACTAAGAAAAAAGTGACTAGGATTATAAAATTTGCCGGGGATTGTAGAGGACGGATAGTTGTAGAAATGGGTTGTGGGGATGGGAGAATAATCAGGCAAATTGCCAGAAGGGGAGTTAAGCGGGCTGAGGGGTATGAGTTTTCTTTTCCTACATATTTGCTGGCAAAATTTTTGAGTTTTATTGAAGGGGGAAAGGCTCGGATTTTATTTAAGAATTTTTGGAAGGTAGATTATTCCGAGGTGGATATTTTGATTTGTTTTTTGAATGAGAATTCGATGAGGAGGCTTAAGGTGGAAATTTGGTCGAGGATGAAAAGAGGCGCTAAACTTATTTCGAATGAATTTGAGCTTCCGGGGGTTAGTGCGGATGAGGAGGAGGCGCGGGTACGAGTTTATATTAAAAAATAATTGACTTGAAGGTGGGATTTTAGTAGAGTTGTTTTTGCAAATTTCGTTTGTTTGTGGGCGATTAGCTCAGTTGGTTAGAGCGCGACACTGATAATGTCGAGGTCGGAAGTTCAAATCTTCCATCGCCCACCATTGTAAGAAATATAGTGTTGACTTAGTGAATACTATAATTATTGCTATGCGTCCAGATGAGTTTGATACTAAAAAATTCGCGGATGATAGTTATCAAAATGTTGTTAAGAAAGGGCTTTTAAAGGAGCCTACTTCAAGGCCACGATCTGCTGTAGATCCTGTTCCGGGGCTTGCTGAGACTATCGAGAAGTTGGAGGCTGCAGATCCTGTTCCGGGGAAGACTATCGAGGAATTGGCGAAGGAGTTTGAGAAGGTGACAAAGGAGTAGTTTTAAAGGAGGGCTTGTTTTGTGTTTGAGAATTTCTTTATAATGGGGGAGACTTATTTCCTCATTTTTTTTATGTTCCGATTCTTTGTTGCAGTCTTAGGTTTTGTTCTGATGCTTGTTATTCTTAAATATCGTTTAAAAATAAAGGACTTTATTGGGGATATTGCCTTTGCGGAGAAGTATTTGGGGTCGGGAGGCACTTTTACCCTATTGATTTTGATTGCGATCGGGGTGTTTTTCCTTTCTTTGATGTATGCTTTGGGGACTCTGGATACTTTTGTAATAGGTGTTATTGGACGCTTTTTTGGTGCTTAATATGAAATAGTAAAAAAGTGTTGACTTTGCTGATGCCGGTCAATATAATCATGGGGCATTTGATTAGTTTGGTTTTATTTTTTAGCTAGTTTATGCAAAAAAAACACTACGCAGCCTTAAGTCTAAAGACCTGAAAATACAATTTTTCCTTTAGGTTTAAGGGTGTGTAGCACAGCTCACACCCTTTTTTGTTCTTTGACAACACAGGAAGTAAAGATTAATTAGCAATTTCTTTTACCAATTACTAGTTAAAGTAATTGGTTCTCTAACATACAAAATATCAAAATATAAGTTACTTAAAGGCACAAAGTGGATGCCTCGACTCCAAACTCCGATGAAGGACGTGGCTAACTGCGAAAAGCTTCGGCGAGCTGTTAAGCAAGCATTGACCCGGAGATATCCCAATGGGGAAACCCGCTCCGTTTTACGGAGCACGGTGCGCTAAATACATAGGCGCATCGAGGACACTCGGCGAACTGAAACATCTAAGTAGCCGGGGAAAAGAAATCAATAGAGATTCCCTTAGTAGTGGCGAGCGAACAGGGATATAGCCCAAACCGTATTCTACGGGATACGGGGTTGTAGGACCTCAACATGAAACTTATTTCTATTAGTCAAATGCGGCTGGAAAGCCCAACCATAGAGGGTAATAGTCCCGTCGACGAAAATAGGGTAAGTTTCTAGAGTGTTCCTGAGTAGGGTCGGACACGTGTAATCCGGCTTGAATCTGGGAGGACCACCTTCCAAGGCTAAATAGGTTTGGAGATCTATAGCGAACAAGTACCGTGAGGGAAAGGTGAAAAGCACCCCGAGAGGGGGATGAAATAGTATCTGAAACTTTGTGCTTATAAAGAGTCGGAGGTCCGCTTCGGCGGGCTGACGGCGTACTTTTTGTAGAACGGGCCAACGAGTTAGCTGTACGGCGTTTGGTTAAGGGAGTAATACCCGAAGCCATAGTGAAAGCGAGGGTGAATAACCCGTTTATGTCGTGCACTAGACCCGAAACTGAGTGAGCTACCCATGGTCAGGCTGAAGCCCGGGTAAAACCGGGTGGAGGGCCGCACCAACCTCTGTTGCAAAAGGGGTGGATGAATTGTGGGTAGTGGTGAAATTCCTATCGAACCCGGAGATAGCTG
>JAHIRL010000115.1 GCA_018818755.1 Patescibacteria group bacterium | reverse complement strand
TAGGGGATTTTCTTTTTCTAAGGAAGGTCCGCTGGATATGCGCTTCGATCAGAGGTCTAAGCTTACTGCGGCGGATGTCTTAAATTCTTATAGTGAAGAGGATTTGACCAAAATTTTCTTTGAATATGGTGAAGAGAAGATGGCAAGAAAGGCGGCGAAATGCATTGTTGAGGATAGAGCTAAGGAAAAATTTGTGAGTACAAAGCAGTTGGGAGAGATGCTGGAGAGAGTTTTGAGGAAAAAGCGTTCGAGTAAGGCATCTAAGGCTCATCCAGCTACAAAAATATTTCAGGCTTTGAGAATAGAGGTGAATGATGAGATTGAAGCCCTAAAGGAAGCCCTCCAAGGTGCAATTGAGATTTTGAATGTTGGTGGGCGGATCGCAATTATCTCCTATCATTCCCTGGAAGATCGAATAGTTAAGCAGTTTTTTAAAGACTTGCTTAAGCCGCGTGAAACAGATCCGGAAAAATCAATCTACCAAAACTATGCTGCTCCTTACTTTGAGAGCTTGAGCAGAAAACCAATAATCCCATCAGAAAAAGAGTTAGAAGAAAACCCAAGAAGTAGAAGTGCAAAATTGAGAATTTATAAGAAGCTACGCGAAATATCTTAAAATATCCCTCCTCACCCCCCCTCACCTATGTCCCAAGTTATCCTTGCAAATGGCGTGTCTCGGAATAATCTTTTCCAGAAAATCCTTCGAAAAATGGATTTCGGACCTTATTTTGTAATGGTTTCTTTGGTGGTGTTTGTGGTGCTTATTACGGTTATTACCTTGGTTTTTTCTACTCGTCAGGTGACTAAGGGCTATGTTTTAAATTCTTTGGAAGCTGCTCATCAGGATTTTGTGAAAGTGAGTGAGCGACAGGATATGCAAATTTCTCAGGTGCGATCTCTCAATTATATTAAAGAAACTTCAAAGGTGAGATCTATGCGACCGGCGAATGCGATCGTTTATATTAGTGATGAGAGTGCGATTGCGAGAAGGTAGAGGGGACTTTTGTTGACATAACTGCGGTATTGCTGTTAAATTATGGTGTTTTCGATCCGCAGGGATGAATTCTCATGCCTTGCGGAAGGAACTGTTCATTGGAAAGGAGGCGCCTTATGGTGGTACTCGAAATTATTGTTGTATTGTTGCTCTTGTATCTGACAATAGGTACGGGAGTAGCCCTTGTCCGTGGGGAAAAGGGTGTCGATTTTTTTCGTTTCATGGTTTGTTTCCCCTTTATCAAAGGGGAACACCCCGACCATGACCAACCTCCTTCAGACGCGGGATAAGCGCCCCGTGCCGAACAATCGGGGAGCCCTAGCGCAGGCTCCCCAAAAACTAATTAAGATAGATGATAAAACCAAACAACCTGCAATAGGAGCAAGAAATCTTGAAGGTTTAGGTAGTACCTGCTCTTGACGCGAGAGCGAATTGGTTATATAATAATGTTTGTAACTTATAATTTAGCTAATATGGAAGCAAAAAATGTGGAAACAGGAAGGGTGGAAATTCTTTTAAAATCTGTAACAGAAATAAAGAAATTTGTGTCACGCGAGCAGAAAATTGCGGATCTTATTGTGCACATGACTCTACGGGAAAAATTTGGTGAAAAAATTGAAGGAGTGGACGATGAGGGTTTGGGAACGCTTGTTTTTGCTATTTTGGAGCAAATGTCAAAAAGTAATCTTGGAGAGTTAGTAGATTTGGCTAAGAAGCATTTGCCTAAGGAGGATTTAGATGATGTGTTGAAAGAATTGATAGTTGCGGCGAAGCGTGAGGGACAATATCGTGTCTTGTTGTATGATTATGCGAAACAATTTGGGATTGAACAGAAAGTTGAAAAATTTGTAGATAAATTTGGCCTTGCAGTGGAAGATGTTATGTCAGATACAGATAGGAATTGATTTTTTTAAATTTATTGACCCCGCAATGATTCTCAAGTATTTTTTGTGTGGGCAAATATTTTTGTAATCCTTATTTCTATGATTGCCGAATTTTCAAAGGAGAATAATCCAAATGTGCGAGTTGTGAATGGTTCTTATACTTTATCGAATCTTAAAACTTTGCTATCTGTTGCGGATAAAGAGGGTTTTGGAGTTGTGGCTTGTAATATTCGTAGTCGCTTTATTTTGAATGCTGTACTTGAGGCGGCTTGGCAGGTGAAGTCGCCGGTTATTTTGGAGATTGCTGAGAGTGAAGCTAAGTATTGCAATATGTTTCCTGCGAGGTTGAGTGATTTGGCGCATGAGAGGATTGGTGTGATGATTGAAAAATATGGGTATAGTGTGCCGGTTTGTTTGCATCATGATCATGTGCAAAAGGATGTTGATGGATGTGTGGAGAGGGCGATTACTGCTGGTTTTTCTTCTGTGGAATTGGATTTGTCTAAGTTGCCGGTGGAGGAAAATGCGGAGAAGTGTAAGGAGGTTGTGGCAAAACTGCATCCTCTGGGAATAAGTTTGGAAGTTGAGGATGGAGAGATTGGAAATGCGGATGCGCTGGCTGATCCCAATGTGGAGCAGACTATTGATCAATATTATTCAAAAGTGGAAGATTGTAAGTATTTGTGTGAAGAGGTCAAGCCGGATGCGCTGGCCTTTTTTGTTGGGAATGGGCATGGGAATTATTTGAAAAAACCGATTATTGGATATGATCGGATAAAAGAAATTTGTGATGTTGTGCGTCCGATGGGAGTTTATGGAGTGATGCACGGAGGTAGTGGGCTTTTGCCTGAGAATTTTAATCAATGTGTGGCTAGTGGTGCGCGAAAGTTTAATTATGCCACTTCGATTTCTGATATTTGGTTTAAATATTTCCCGGAGGATTTGCTTGCGAGAATGGATGCAAAGGGTGAAGAAATGAAGAGACCACGCAGAAAGGTTTTGGATTTGTTTGAGGAGGAGTGGGATAAACTTGATTTTGCGGAAGCGGAAAAGGCGATGACCGAGCATGTGGCGATGATGATGGAGAAGGCCTTTTTGAGCTCCGGAAAATCTGAACTTTATAACTAAAAAATAAAATGGCGTTTAAAATTGCGATTAACGGATATGGAAGAATTGGGCGGGATTTGCATAGACAAATTTTGGAAACTCCGGATATTGAGGTTGTGGCAATTAATAGCAGGGCGGCAGCGGATAGCCATGCGCATTTGCTTAGGTATGATTCTATTTATGGTAAATGTACAGCGGATATTAGGGTGGAGGGTGAAAATATGGTGGTGGATGGAAAGACGGTTTATGTGTATCAGATTGCTAATCCGGAGGATTTGGATTGGGGGAAGCATGATGTGGATTTGGTTATTGAGTCTACCGGGAAATTTACGGCGATGGAGGATGTGACCAAACATTTGAAGGCTGGGGCTAAGAAAGTGCTTATTACCGCGCCTTGCAAGGATTTGGCTATTCCAAATGTGGTGATGGGGGTGAATGAGAAAAATTATGATCCGGCTGATTTTCAGGTGATTTCTAATGCTTCCTGTACGACGAATTGCTTGGCTCCTGTGATGAAGGTTTTGAATGATGAGTTTGGGATAGAGAACGCTATGGTAACCACGATTCACGCTTTGACTTATACACAAAACCTGCTTGATAACTCCAATCCGGATGATTTTCGGAGAGCAAGGGCAACGACGGAGTCGATAATTCCAACGACTACCGGTGCTATGAAAGCTATTTCGAGGGTGATACCCGAACTTGAGGGGAAAGTGGATGGGATGGCCTTTAGAGTGCCTGTGGCGACTGTTTCCTGTATTGATCTAGTGGCTAGGTTGGGAAGAAGTGTGAGAGAGGAAGAAGTGAATGAAACTTTTAAGAAATATGAGGAGGAGGATATGAGGGGAGTGTTGGGGACTACGGATGAGCCTCTTGTGTCCGTGGACTTTAGAGGGGATAGTCGTAGTAGTATTGTGGACTTGCTGAGTACCAAGGTTTTGCAGGGAAATACTCTTAAAGTTGTTTCCTGGTATGATAATGAATGGGGCTATGTGGCGAGGATTGTAAATTTGATTCGGTGGTTTTTATAACTAATTATTATGACTAAATATTGCGATTATTTGAAAGAAGTGGGGGTAAATGGGGATCTTTTTGAGGTGCTTTGTGCATGTAAAAACTCCGTAAAGGAGATTTCGGCGCTTGTGAAATTGGGGAAGATTGGGAAAGCTGGGACGGAGAATGTTTTTGGGGAGGAGCAGTTGGAGCTTGATGTTGAGTCGGATGAGATTATTCAAAAATATATGAAAGAGTGCGAGCAGGTGGGTTTGATTGCTTCTGAGGAATTGCCGGATGAGATAAAAGTGGGGGATGGAGAATATGGGGTTTGTTATGATCCTTTGGATGGATCGTCTTTGGTAGATGTTAATTTGGCTGTGGGAACTATATTTGGGGTTTATAAGACCGGAAGTTTTGTTGGTGTGAAGGGGAGTGAGCAGGTGGCTAGTGTGATTGCTGTTTATGGTCCGCGGACAACCTTGCTTTTGACTACGGGAAATGGTGTGAAGGAGTTTATTTTGAATGCTGAAAATAAATTTGAGATGAATGATAAGGAAATTACGGTGGGTGAGGGGAAGATGTTTGCGCCGGGGAATTTGCGGGCGAGTGCTAAGAGAAAGGATTATATGGATCTTGTTCATTACTGGTGTGATAATCAATATACACTTAGGTATTCGGGGGGGATGGTTCCGGATGTAAATCAAATTCTTCTGAAGGGAAAGGGTATTTTCTCTTATCCGGGATATGAGGATGCGCCGAATGGCAAGTTGAGACTGCTTTTTGAGTGTGCGCCGATGGCGTTTTTGATGGAGCAGGCTGGAGGAGCTGCAAGCGATGGAAGGATGCGGATTTTGGAGAAGGAAGTTGTGTCTTTAGATCAAAGGACGCCAATTTATCTTGGTAGTAAAGGGGAAGTGCGAAGATGTGAGGAGTATCTGGAAAAATAAGGCTTTGACATTCTTTTTCCGCAACGTTTATACTACTGCTCACGTTAATTATAATAATGGGTTCAATTTTAAAAGAAAAAGCAGAGGAGATTGAAGACTTGGTGCTTCTTGTCCAGAAAGGTGATAAGGAGGCCTTTTCTGATCTCTATAATTTGCTTATTGATCCGATTTTTCGATATGTTTATTACAAGGTGAATCAGGCTGAGGTGGATGATATTGTGGAAACGGTTTTTTTGAAAGTTTGGGAGAATATTAAGCAGTATAAACCTCAGAAAAAATCTTTTTCGGCCTGGGTTTTTAGGATTGCGCATAATTTGGTGATTGATCATTATCGATCCAGCAAAACTTTTGATGAGCTTGACTACAAAATTGCCGACTATAAACGGGAACACAATCCGATAAAAACCACTGAAGATACCTTGGAGCAGAACTTGCTTCGAAGGGCTATGGGAAAATTGAAAGATAACTATCGAGAATTTTTGATTTATAAGTTTGTTAATGATCTTTCTAATCGAGAAATTGCCCAAATGATTGGGAAGAGTGAAGGGAGTCTGCGGATTTTGCAGTTTAGGGCCTTGAAAGCTTTAAAACAGGAGCTTGAGGAGATGGGGGCGGCGAGGCACTTATAATGTAACAATGGGTAAAGCCCAATCGTATAACACTGTGTATGAATAAGGACAATCTTGAACAACTGGAGCAGTATCTAAAAAACATAAAAAAGCCTTCGATAAGCGAGGGTTCTTATTTAAATATTAAGGAAAGAGTTTTTACGAAGATTGCTGTTAGCGAAAATAAGGAGGGTGTGTCTTTAAGTTCCTTGATTCGACATATGCGACATTTGGTTGCTAATATCGATTTTCCTGCTTCTCAGCGTGCACTAATAAAGGAGCGGGTTTTTGTTTCTCTAAATACTCGGGCTCAGAGAACTTTTGTTTGGCGCAATGTTTTTGATTTTAGTAAGAAATTTGTGAGTGCTGGTGTGTTGATGTTTATGGTTTTTGGGATGTTCTCTTTTGTGGGAGTTAATACGCAAGTGGTTCGTGCTGAGACCTTTACGGTTTTGGATTCTTTTGAGGGACCGATTTTCGTTGAGCGTGAAGGGAAAGTGATTGAAGCTGAGGCAGGGATGAAATTGTATGAAGATGATAAAGTTGGTACTGGTGATGCCGGATCTGCTGTGATTAAATATTTTGATGATAGTGTAAGCCGTTTGAGTTCAGAGACAGAACTTTTGGTTAAAAGGCTCTTGGGGCAAGGTGGAGATAATGTGGATAGTATGGTTGAGGTTAGTTTATTGAAGGGGAAAGTGTGGTCTCGGGTTGTAAATTTGGTGGGGGATGATGCCGCTTTTATCGTTTCTGCGAAGGATGTTTCAGCCAAAACAAAGAAGGCGGCTTTTAATGTTGAGCTTAAAAATGATGAGGTCGAGGTGGGTGTTTTTAATAGATCTGTTGAAGTTGAAAGGGGAGGGGATAAGAAGGTTTCGAAAGTTGTTACCGGCGAAAAGGCTGTTGTTAATGGAGATGTGAAGGTTGAAAAAATTGAAAAAGAGGAAAGAGAAAATGAGTGGGTGAGTGCAAATTTGGAGGATGATAAGGAATATGTTTTGGAGGTGAAGGAGAAAATTGTGGCGGCTAAGCTTGAGAGTCTTAAGGCAAAAAGTGAGAAGGATGTTTCTTTGGATGAAAGTTTGAAAGAGAGGCTTTCTGTGGCTTTGACTTTTGATGATGTTGAGAAGGCTAAGAAGGAATTTGAAATTGTTGAAAAGAAATTTATTGGGGCTCAGCTTCGTTTTGAGAAAGAGGATTTGAGTGAGGAAGAGGAAAACGAAGTTTTATTGGTTATGGATCAATACAAAGAGGCTGTGAATAATTTTTATGCTTTTGTGGATGGTGTTGATTTGACTGATGAGGAGTTTGCGGCTGAATTGAGATCTTATGTTGATAATAAAATTCTTGCCCATAAGAAAGACCTAAGTGTTGTCAGTTCAGAATCAAAATTGTATGCGGCGAAGGAGTTTATTGATGAGATTTCTCTTAGTGCAATCAAGGACGATGCGAAATATTTGGAAAAAAAGATTGATATGTTGAATGATAAAATTGGTGAGGTTGAGGAAAGTGTGGATAGAGGAATCGTGGAAGGTGCAGAAGGGGAAATTGATGATATGAAATTGATGCTTGAGGAGATGGGAGTTGAAGATAAGGAGGCTAAAGAAAGTTTGGAAACCGGAATTGAAGATCTTGAGCAATATTTAGTTGCTGTGAATGAAGGTGGACAGGAAGAAGTTCAAAAGCCTGCTATTCTTGCTGAAGTTGCTGAGGAGGAGATTATTGAGGAAGAGGAAGAAGAAATGCCTGAACTTGCGGAGGTTCCGGGGGAAGACAAATATGGTGTGAAGGTTTATGGAGATAAAGTTTTACCATTGGAGTTGCAGTAAATGCGTCTTAGTTGGATAGGGTCATTAAGCCTAGGATTGTTCCGGCACTGGCAAAGATTGCACCGATAATCCAGAAACGCATGACGATTGTGAATTCGGCCATGCCTTTTTGTTCGAAGTGATGATGAATTGGTGCTATTTGAAAAACTTTGCGCCCAAAGAATTTTTTGGAGAAGAGTTGAATTACTACAGATAAACCTTCGATTACGAATATTACTCCGATAATGGGGAGAACGAGGATTTGATCGGTTAGCATTGCTATTACCCCCAGGGTGGCTCCCAGACTTAGGGAACCGGTATCACCCATATAGAAGCGGGCGGGGGGGATGTTGAACCAGAGGAAGGCTAAATTTGCGCCAGAAATTACTGCGCAGAGGGCAGAGAGGATGAGCATTCCTTTGGCATAGGCAATTACTCCAAAAGCGCCGAAGGCGAGTATTAGGAGGCCACTGGCGAGCCCGTCTAGGCCGTCTGTGAAGTTTACAGAGTTCGCTGTGGCTAGGATAATAAAAATGAATATGGGGATGTACCAGAGTCCCACAGGGATGTTCTCGATTCCGGGGATGGGGACGGCTATTGAATTGAATCCAAGTTTTGCGTAAAACCACCAGGCGCCTACTGCGGCGAAGATTGTGAGCCAGAGGAGTTTTAGTTTTGCGCTTAGACCTTTTGTTTTTCCGATTCCTTTAACATTTAAATAATCGTCTACTGCACCGAGGATGGCGCAGGTTCCCAAGGTAAATAGGGGAATCCAGGTTTCTTTTCTGTTTAGAAGTGAACGATCGAAAATTCCAGTTGCTGAGAGTATTCGTGAAAAAATTACGATTAGGAAAGTTGTGCCCCAAATTAGGATTCCTCCCATTGTGGGGGTGCCGCTTTTTTTTGCGTGGAGGGCTGAAAACAAGCTGGATTTTTCTCCGGAAAGGCTTGCCGATCTTATCTGTTTACCAATTCGGAAGCGAATAAGTTGTCTTGTGAACCAGGGAGTTAGGGCTAGGGCGATCAAAAATGCCAAGGTTCCAGAACCAAATATGAGTATTAATTGTGAAATTGTTTTCTCCATAAAATAGTTTTAGTTTTTCCAGGTATAGGCTCTAAAAACCCAATCAATAAGGATTTTGCTCTCACGGAAGCGTGCTGAACTACCAAGTATTACCGTGAGTATTTCTGCTCCTTGTTCATTTTCTGCGATTGCAATTAGGCATTCTCCGGCTCCGTCCGTTTTTCCTGTCTTGAGTCCTTTGATGTGATAGTTTTCGTCGCCGAGTAGTAGGTTGGTTGAGTTTAATTTGTGGACTAATTTTCCGTCGGTAGATTTTACCTGCATTTCCTGAACTTTGGCGACTTCTTTTACAAATTGTTTTTGATAGACATAGCGGCTTAGTTTTGCCAAGTCATAGGCTGATGAATAGTTCTCGTTGTGATCCAAACCGCTGGGGTTGGCGAAGTGGGTATTTACAAGGCCAAGGCTAAGGGCTTTTTTGTTCATTTTTTCTGTGAAGGTGTTTACATCTCCGGCGTTGTGTTCGGCCAGGGCGACGGCGGCGTCGTTGGCGGAATTGATTATCAAACCGTTGAGAAGATTTATTAGTTCGATTTCTTCACCTTTGCGTAGGTACATTGTGGAACCGCCTGTTGCGGCTGAATTGTTGCTGACTGTGACAATTTCGTCAAAATTGTTTTCTTCCAGGATTATTAGGGCTGTCATCAATTTTGTGATGCTGGCAATTTTTCGTCTTTGGTGAATGCTTTTTTCAAGAAGGATTGAACCGCTTTTAAGGTCAATGACCATTGCTGAGCCGGCGTCAACGATGGGCGCAACCATTTTGGGATTTTTTAGAGGGGGGGGAGAATCTTTTGATAGTTGAATAAGATCAAAGCTTGCGGCTTTTACGCTTGAGGTGGGTATATTTGAATTTGTATTTAGATTTGTATCCAGATGTGTCTGGATGCTGGATGCTATGTATAGACTAAGCAGATTTGTAAGCATTAACTTCTGATTTAGTTAAATTTCGATATGCTCCTTTTTTGAGAGCACCAAGAGAAACCCCTCCAATTTGGATTCTCTTTAAGTATTTCACAGTATAGCCCAATAATTCAAACATTTTTCTAATTTGTCTGTTGCGTCCTTCGTGAATTTTGATTTTAACTAAATTTGGCTGTATCAGTTCAATTTCTGCAGGGTAGGTAACTTTTCTGTCGATTCGTACTCCTTTTTCGAGTAATTCCTGGTCTTTCGGGTCTAGTGGATCGCTTATTTCGGCTAAATATGTTTTGTCACATTCGAAACGGGGATGAGTGAGTCGATTGATAAAATCGCCGTCGTTGCTCAATAAAAGCAGTCCTTCGGTTTTTTTGTCTAAGCGTCCGATTGGTTTTAGGTTTTTGTTTTTTGGAATTAGGTCCATGACGGTTTGTCTACCCATTTCGTCGTTTCTTGTTGTTACAAAGCCCATAGGTTTGTGTAGGGCTATGTATGTCTTTTCGAAAGGGGCGACTTTTATGGAGATGTTGTCGATTTCCAATCTATCGTTTTGGGGATCTATTTGAACTCCAGGGGAATCGACTATTTTGCCGTTGAGTTTTACTTTTCCTTGATCAATTAGTTCATCAGCTTTTCTGCGCGAGTATTCTGTATTTTGGGAAATAAATTTATTGATCCGAACTAGATTCTCCTGCTGTTTCATCGATTGTTGGGGTTAGGTCCACCATGTATTTAAAGGGATCTTCGATATATTTTTTTGAGTTGGTGTAGTCTGTGCCAATTTCTATGATTATATCTGATGTATATTCTGCGTATTCTGGTGGGATGTTGGTGGATTCTTTTCCGGGAATCAGTTTTTGTAAAAATTCTAATGCTAGAGGTTTTTCGCC
>JAHIRL010000114.1 GCA_018818755.1 Patescibacteria group bacterium | reverse complement strand
AGCAACAGTCCGCACCTCAATCCGCGCACTCTTTTCATTTCCAATCGGAATTCGCACCATCGACCCACGATCCACCGCAGACATCTTTATCTCATTCGGCGCCTCAAAATGCGGATCCAGCCTTCGATAAGAATTAACACTGGAATTCATCAACAAACACAAATCCTTAGCATAATACAAAATAGCAGTTATAAACCTGTGAGCATCTTTAGATAATTTTAATTCGCCCTCAGCATCATAAAACAAATTTTTCCCCTCCTTGGAAATCGAAATATTCGTATGCATGCCACTTCCGTTTACCTCCTGAACAGGTTTCGGCAAGAAACTTACAGTCAATCCCATCAACTTCGCCACCTGCCTGGCACAAAGTTTATAAATCTGGATTTGGTCAGCAGTATCCAAAGCCGAAGAATACTTAAAATTTAGCTCAAACTGAGAAGGAGCAACTTCCGGATGATCTTTTTCATTTTCAAAACCAAGAGCCCTCTGAACCTCGGCAAATTTATCAATAAAAAGTCTCAAAATATCTTTTGGCAAACAATTGTAATAACCCGTAGCCGTTACAAACTCAAAACCACTTTCCTGCGTATAAGACTGCTCGGCATTATCCCCTTTAAACAAAAAACCTTCAATCTCCGGAGCAACATTTACAACCAAACCTTTTTCATAAAGATCAGCACTAAATTCCGCCAGACGCGCCCGAAAATCCCCTTCATATATCTCACCATTTCCACTACAAACATTAGCAAAAACAAGCACCTTCCCCGCACCAAACAAATCAGCCGGAACCCAGCGCAAAGAAACCCAATCAACTTTCAATCTCAAATCAGACTCACTCTGAGCCGAAAAACCTTTGATCGAAGAACCGTCAAAAGTAAGATTTTCATGAGCATCAATCACAAACTTTTTGTCATAATCCAAATAGTGCAATTTACCTTCCATATCGGAAAAACAAAGAGTCACCGCCTTAATCGATTTGTCATTTGCAATACGATCAATAATTTCATCCTTCACATCATCACTTGCCACCCCACTTAACCTTTTAGCCTTCATTTCCAGATTTCGCTTCTCCAGTTCCGCATAATCCAAAACCAAAAGCCCATCCTGCTCCACAAAAAAACTCGGTAAAGGGCGCTCATGCCCCTTAATTTGATCTCCCGCAAAAGCAGAAGTTTGTAAACGATCAGTAATCATAAATAAAAAATTACAAAATACTGCCTCCATACTTACAAAAGCATTCTCAACCTGTCAACATGCCAAAAACATCTGTCGGCCAAACCTTCATTTCCCTAAATTCCCACATAAATACCAAAAAATTCACACCACAAATTTCGCCTGTCGAAAATATTTACAACTTGCACAGCAACCCAAAATCCAGCCTAAACAAACAACAAAGAAATTCCCCCCGCAAGAATCATCAAAGTAAAAATCGCAACTATTTTCCTCCCCACAACTCTCGATCCTAAAAAGAGAAAAATTCCTCCCTTCACAACTGTATTTGTCATCGTTGCTATTGTTATCGCATAAACTGCACTCTTTTCAGCAAGTCCATTATTCGCAAGATTTGCCACCGAAACAGTTATCGCATCAACATCCATAAGCCCGGAGAACACACTCGTTACATAAAGACCGCTATCTCCAAACCAAACCGTCATAGCCTTGGACAAAAACAAAACCCCTGCAAAAATTGCCCCAAACTTCAAAGCCGGAAGCAAACTAAAAGGGCTTTCAATATCCAAAACTTCTTTTTGCATTTGGCTTGAAACCTTGGCCCCCTCCTTTTTAAACCACAAAACAAATGCCGCAACCAAACCAACACCCCCCATCGTTAACATCGGAATCAATGCTAGTGCCAACATCTCACGATTCAAAACCGCTACCTCCAAAATCACTCTAAAAAACATCGCACTGCTAGCCACAATAATAGCAAAAGCATACGGATTCACTATGTGCGTATTTTTCTTACTCTGCGCAGAAAAACTCAAAGTTAGAGCTGTACTGGAAATCAATCCGGCCAGAAACCCCGTAAGTCCAATGCCTTTCTTCGGACCAACTAGCTTAATTGCAACATAACTGGCAAAGGAAATTCCCGAAATAAACACCACCATCAACCAAATAACATAAGGATTAAAAACCCCATAAGGTCCATATCCAATATTTGGTAAAAGCGGCAAAACCACTCCCGCGATAATTATAAACTCAGCCGTAGAAATCAACTCCTCATTATTCACTTTCGAAGCAAAAGTATGCAAATACTGCTTAAAATGAAGCACCAAAAACACCAGCAAAGCAATCACCGTCGCCAACAAAAAATCCTCAACTCCACACAAAACCCCAATTAAATAAACTAAAACAGCCGCAATTTCACTTGTAGCCCCCGTCCTTCCGGATTTCATCGAACTAACAACATAAGTAGCAATAACCAAAGCAAAAAAACCTCCGCTCACAACTGCAAAGAGAGCGGGACTCAACACACTATAAGCCAACACCCCAAGCAAACCAACCAAAGCAAAAGTCCTCACTCCGCCAAGATCATCAAATTCATACTTCTGCTTAGATCTTTCCCTATCCAGACCGATCAAGCCGGAAAGCCCCAGCGCAATAACCAATTTTTGTAAAATAAGCAATTCCATCCCAATATTATAACACAAAAAAACCGCCAAAGGAAGCAAGCATTAAAGACTTCATAAAAAATTAAGCACTTTTCAACATCGTCCTAAGAGTGGAAGTAGCAATCTTCATTTTCTTCATCTTACCCGTCTTAGTATCAAGAACACGCTTTGTAATAAGATTCGGCATAAATCTGCGTTTTGTAGCATTACACGCGTGACTTCTGTTATTACCCGCACTCGGCTTCTTCCCTGTAATTTGACAAACTTTAGACATTATTTTTCGTTAAAAGCAGAAGCATTCTAACAATTATTTCCGAAATAGCAAGAGATTTTGCAAAAACCTGGACAAGCATAACCTCGCTAGATACAATACCCAAGTCTTTCAACAAGAAAAATGCCAAAAAATACCAAAACAAGAACAGACAAAGACTTTCTTGGGAATATTGCAATTCCCAAAGAAGCCTACTTTAGCTCACACACTGCGCGGGCAAAAGAAAACTTCCAGATAAGCGGACTAACCGCCCCGGATATATTCAAAAAAGCCCTGGGAATAACAAAACTAGCCGCCATAAAAACCAATGCCCAGCTAAAATTAATCAGCCCCAAAAAAGCAAAAGCCATCGAAAAAGCCTGCCAGGAATTTATCAATGGAAAATTTGACAATGATTTCACTCTTGATGCACTCCAAGCTGGAGCAGGTACCCCATACAACATGAACGCCAACGAAATAATCGCTAATCGGGCAAACGAGCTATTGGGGGGCAAAAAAGGACAATATGAGCACATTCACCCCAACAATCATGTAAATATGGCTCAATCCAGCAACGACTTAATCCCAACAGCTACAAGAATCGCCGTTTTGCAAAGCATCCCACCACTAATTTCTGAATTAAAGAAAATCGAGGTTCTAATCGGCCAAAAGCAAAAACTCTACAAAGACACCCTAAAAGTTGGACGCACTCACCTTCAGGATGCCGTACCAATAACCGTAGGACAAGAATTGGACTCATATAGACAAGCAATCAAAAAATCTCAAAAATTCATCGAAAGAGAAGCAAAAAACCTCCAGGTAATCGGGATTGGCGGCACCGCAGTAGGCACCGGAATCACCAGCGACCCCAAATTTAAAAACCTGATAATCAAAAACCTCTCAAAACTCACAGGTATCCACTTTAAAAAAGCAAAAAATTCCACAGAAATCGCCAACAACATGAACGCCTTTCTCAATGTTTCAGCCGCACTGCGCTCTTTGGCGATCAATCTGCTAAACATCTCCAGCGACCTCAAAATAATGAACTCCGGACCACAAGCCGGACTTAGAGAAATAACCCTACCCGCAGTCCAACCCGGCTCATCCATCATGCCCGGAAAAGTAAATCCTTCAATTTTGGAATGTGTAGATATGATCTGCGCCCAGGTTCTCGGAAACGACAAAACAATCGAAATTTCAGCACAAAAAAGCCAGTTTGAACTTAATGTCATGTGCCCAATAATCATGTACAACCTTCTGCAATCAACAAAAATTCTCACAAACGGCGTACAAATGCTTCGAGACAAAGCCCTAAAAGATTTTAGAGTAAATAAAAAAAGAATCCGCCAGTTATTCGAAAACAGCAATTGCATCGCCACAGCCCTCGTCCCCCACATCGGCTACGAAAAAACTGCCGAAATTGTAAAAGAAGCTCTCGAAAAAAAGCAAAGTATCAAACAAACCATCCTTAAGAAAAAACTCTTCAGCGAACAAGAACTTCAAAAAATCTTCTCAGTTGAAGCAATCACCAATCCCCTCCACATCAAAAGAACTTAAATGTTTTAACAAAATCATCAAAACCCCCGCTGTGATAAATAAATTTTTCCCTCGGAACTTTTAAACAAGCCTCCAAAACATAATCATCCGAAAAATACACATATTTCCGCCTGGCATTCACCCCATAATCCTCATTCAAAAAGGCCATATCTCCAATAAAATCCATACTGTACCCCTCATACTCTCCGGCCAAATATTCCCCCAAAGACTTATACCCCAAAACATCATCGTAAACATTCACAGAAATCTCCACATTATAAGTATCCGCCCTCCTACTCATAATAACGCCAGCCTCATTTGGCAAATAATTGACCTCAAATCTTGGTAAAAACTCAAAAGTAAAACCATATTTATTATTGATATAGCGAGGAGTATCCGAAAAACTCTCACCAAGCTCATCAACAATCCATTTGCAATCCAAATCACCCCAAAAACTAAAATTAAAAGCTTCTGAATAAAAAGCATATTCATTTTCAGCCAAAATCCTCTCCCCTTCCCCAAATCCCACCATACACCCCTGATATTCCAAAAAATCCTCTCCCACAACAGACCCCTCATAATATTCAAAATAATTATCGCCAACCATAAAAAATCTTTTTCCCACAACTCCGGGCTCGGCCTCCTCAGACACAAGCTCACCTCCGCAACCTACAAAAACCAACAACAATAGAACAAGGATTTTTTTCATACCCCATTCTCGCATTTTTCTCCCATTGACAACAAGCCCAAAAAAACCTAAACTGCGCCAGCAAGAACTAATAATTTTGTCATGACAAATAAACACGCCAGCAAACAACACGGACTTGTAGGAAATATTCGCCCGAAAAGTAAGCTAAGAAAAAGGAAAAACAAGGCTAAGGCACGAGCACGAAGAGAAGAAAGAGCCGCAACAGCAACTACAACTACTCCGGTGAAAAAAACTGCAAAAGCTACAGATTCTAAAGCAAAAGCTCCAGCCAAAAAAGAAGAAACTAAGGAAGAAAGCGCTTAAGGATTTTTCCAATCAAAAAATGGGATCCGGTT
>JAHIRL010000113.1 GCA_018818755.1 Patescibacteria group bacterium | reverse complement strand
TTCATCTACTAACATATAGCCTAATTTTTAATTATTTCAGAAAACCACGATCTAAATCAAAAAAAATCCAATTCTACATAATAACTATTTTCGTTATAATCATTTTTTCAATTGCCAGTTTGCGATTATTCAGCGGCGATGAAGACACATGGCTTTGCCAAAACGGCCAATGGATAAAACATGGAAATCCAGATTTCCCGAGTCCTTCAACAGAATGTCTAAAATAAAGCATGAAAAACAACATTAAACAATTTCGAAAAAAATTCGCCATAACTCAAGAAGATTTGGCGAACAAGGTAGGAGTAAGGAGAGAAACTATTGTCTTTTTGGAACAAGGGAAATACAACCCCTCACTCAAGTTGGCCCACGACATAGCTGGAATTTTCAATGTTTCCATAGAAGACCTGTTCAGTTTCTGAACCACAAAAAAACAATAATCAGCAAAACAGATTCTGTCAAATGATGATATACTGCCCGCATGAACCTAATCCGCATCGAACAAATTCCGCTGGGTCTAGACGAAAATGAGGAAATCTTAAAACCCAAGATCTCCAAAATTTTAGACCTGCCCGAAAGCGAAATTCTCTCATGGCAAATCGTCAAAAAAAACATAGACTCCCGCAAAAGAGACATTCTCATCGTCCACTGCGTCGATGTCCAAGTCAAAAACATCAAAGCTATCAAAAAATGGGATAAGCACCATCGCACAAGAATCCATGAACCATATATCTACCAGGAACCAAGCCTCAAAAATCCCCCTAAAAAAACCATAATAGTTGTGGGTAGCGGCCCTTGCGGCCTTTTTGCCACACTTCTACTCGCCAAAGCCGGGCTCAAACCATTGCTGATCGAAAGAGGCAAAGATGTCGATGCTCGAATTAAAGATGTCGACAAATTTTCCCAAACCGGAAAACTAAATACTGCTTCGAACATCCAATTTGGTGAAGGCGGAGCCGGAACTTTCTCAGACGGAAAACTATACACCCTGATCAACAATCCCCGCTCCCACTACCTCTTTAACGAACTAATCAAAGCAGGAGCACCCAAAGAAATTGCCTACAGCGGATCCCCACACATCGGCACCGACCGCCTTCGAGGGGTAATAAAAAATCTCCGCAAAGAAATCATCAAACTAGGAGGAAAAGTCCGATTCAAAACCTGCCTCAGCGATCTGGAAATAAAAAACAATAAAATCAAAGCTGTAATTTTGAACGACAAGGAAAAAGTCCCCGTAGACCACCTAATCCTAGCCACCGGCCACTCCGCCCGTGACACCTACCAAATGCTCTACGATAGAAAACTAAAAATGGGCCCCAAAGCCTTCTCCATCGGCGTACGCATCGAACACAAAGCCGCATCAATCAATAAATCCCAATACGGAGAATCCTCCAATCACCCCAAACTCGGCACCGCCAAATACAAACTCGTCCAACACCTCAAAGACCGCCGCCCGGTTTACACCTTTTGCATGTGCCCCGGCGGATATGTAATGGCAGCCGCTTCAGAAGAAAGAACCCTCGCCACCAACGGCATGAGTAAATACGCCCAAGACGGAGAAAACTCCAACAGTGCCCTGCTCGTCCCAGTTATGCCCGAAGATTTCGGCTCCACCCATCCCCTCGCCGGAATAGAATTCCAACGCCAATGGGAACGCAAGGCCTACCTCGCCGGCGGTAGCAACTATTTTGCCCCCGTCCAACTCGTGGGAGATTTCCTAAAAGACCGCCCCTCCACCACAGTAAAAAGCATCAAACCAAGCTACCTCCCCGGCGTAACCCCCACTTCCCTCACCTCATGCCTCCCAGATTTCGTAATCGAAAGCCTAAAAGAAGCCATCCCCCTCCTAGCCAGAAAAATCAAAGGTTTCGATGACCCCGAAGCAGTCCTAACAGGAGTGGAAACCAGAAGCTCCTCCACAGTACGCCTAGAGCGCAACGAAGCCTTCCAATCAAACATCTCAGGCATCTACCCAGCCGGCGAAGGCGCAGGCCACGCAGGAGGAATAGTCTCCTCAGCAATTGATGGATTAATGGTGGCGGAAGCTATAATAGAGAATATCTAAATACTCTTGCACTTTTAAGTATATACATTGTATAATTTAAACATACTAATATTACCTTTATGCAAACATCTATAACAAAGTGGGGCAACAGTCTGGCGGTAAGACTGCCAAAGCCTTTTACCGATCAAATGGGGATAAATTCCACTCGCAAAGTTGAAATAATTCTACAAAAAGATCAAATCATAATTAAAAAATCTCCACAAAAATTAGATGAGCTACTTGAACAAATCACCCCAGAGAACATACACACAGAAACCGAAACTGGGAGTATAACCGGAAAAGAAATATGGTAAAAGAATACACACCAAAAAGAGGAGACATCGTCTTCATAAACTTTAACCCACAAGCCGGCAAAGAACAAAGAGGTAAAAGACCTGCTTTGGTAATTTCCCCAACAACTTACAACCAAAAAGTAGGACTCGCCCTAATGCTACCAATAACAAATAAAATTAAAAACTATCCATTTGAAGTCCTCCTGCCAAAAACTCTAAAAACCAAAGGAGCAATTTTATCAGACCACATCAAAAGCTTAGATTGGGTAAGCAGAAAAGCCAAATTTATCGAAAAACTCCCCTCCGAAACCTACACGGAAGTTGTAAATAAAATGAGCCTTTTGATAAACTAACGCCTCCTCGGCTTCCTCCTCCGATTCCCTCTGCCAGCCCCAAAACTCTTCTTCTGCCCTCCACCCGCACTCGCAATCGATTCCAATTCTTTTCCGCAAGAAGCCTTAATTGGCAAAATCAAATTGATCAATTTTTGAATCTGAGCGATATCTTCCTTCTGGTCCGGCATCGCAAACGAGATAGCCTTTCCCGCCCTCCCCGCTCGCCCGGTTCGGCCAATCCTATGAGTATAATCTTCCGTTTGCATCGGCAAATCAAAATTCACCACCAACTCAATATCGCTAACATCAATCCCCCGCGCAGCAATATCCGTTGCCACCAATATCCGATATTTTCCACTAGAAAATCCTTTCAAAGCGGCCTGCCTCTGCCCTTGCGAACGATTTGAGTGAAGCTCATCAGCCGCATGGCCCATCATTCGAATTTTTTGGGCGATCTTTTTCGCTCCATATTTTGTCCGACTAAAAACCAGCACAGGACCCTTATGCTCATCGAGCAAACGCCTTAGCAAAGCCATCTTGTCGGACTTCTCCACAATAAAAACCTCCTGATCGATAGTATCCGCAGTCGTCCCCTGCCTGGCCACCTCAATTCGCAATGGCTCCTTCATGTATTGATGGGCAATCTCCGCAATCTTATCCGGCATCGTTGCCGAAAACAGCATGGTTTGGCGATCCTTAGGAACAAAGGAAAGAATCTTCTTAAGCTGTGGTGCAAAGCCCATATCCAGCATCCGATCCGCCTCATCCAAAACCAACATCCCCACATTTGAAAGTGAAATATTTTTCTGCTCAACATGATCGATCAATCTCCCCGGCGTAGCAATCACAATATGCGGTTTTGCCCTCAACTGTTTGATTTGAGGCCCGGAATTTGTTCCCCCAATCACCAAAGCCGTTCGAAGACCATGCACACCGGCAACTCCCCTCAAAGTTTCCTCAACCTGCACGGCAAGTTCACGCGTTGGCAAAAGAATCAGCCCCATTTTTTTCGTCACACCCAAAGACTGAATCATCGGAATCGAAAAAGCCAAAGTTTTTCCAGATCCCGTTTGGGCAATCCCCACAACATCCTCCCCCGCAGTAGCAATAGGAATAGC
>JAHIRL010000112.1 GCA_018818755.1 Patescibacteria group bacterium | reverse complement strand
GCCATTTCTCAAAAATTCATTGTATAATGAGCAAGATAAACCTCTAACCCACTCCCATATGAAAAAATACTGGCAACTAAGACCATGGATGGTCATTGTCCTTATCTTGATTTTTGTAGCAGCACTAGTCTACGCCTTTAGTAATGACGACGATTTTTACTATGAATCACAAAGCGTCGGGAAAACAAGCTACGATTACTCTCGCGATTCCGATGACGACTACTATGAATATGATGCCCCAACAATGGACGGCAACTATGATTATGCCGAGAAATATGAAGCATATGTGACCGAGGAAAGCTCAGTGCTTGCTCTTGATACAGGTAGCGGCAATAGTTCAGCCAGCGAAATACAAAGAATGGTTGTAAAAAACGGATCTCTATCCATGGTTGTCGACGATGTTCGCAAATCAGCCGAAGATATAACAACTTTTGCCGAGGGCAAAGGAGGGTTTTTAGTTAGCAACAACATCGATAAATCCGGACTCGACCTAAGCGGATATGTTTCTATCCGCGTGCCTTCCGAGTTTTTGGAAGAAACAATCCTTTTTGTAAAAAATCTGGGAGAAATTCAAAATGAACATGTTAACGGCAGGGACATCACGGAACAATACATTGATCTGGAAGCTCAGCTCAAAAATCTCAGAGCCACCGAAGATCAGTTTTTGCTGATAATGGACAAAGCCGAAAAAGTTGAAGACATTTTACTGGTTCAAAAAGAACTCGGCTACATTCGCGAAGATATTGAAAGGATTGAAGGACGGGTAAAATACCTAAAAGATAGTGTTGATTTATCCAGCCTTACCGTTTATCTCTCAACAAATCCTTCCACTTTGCCTGTGATAGATGAACAGGAGGAATGGAAAGTATTTGCGGTTTTCAAAGACGCCCTAAGATCCATGCTGGATACCAGCAAGTTTATTGTAAATAGCCTAATCTGGTTTGGAGTTTACATCCCTATAATTGCAGCTGTTCTGCTTATAGCATGGGCTGTAAGAAGGCACTACAAAAAAGGAAAAAGGAAATAGCTAGCGATCTGACATTTCCTTCCAAATCCTGCGAACCATCGGAAAAACGCTTTTACCTGTCGTTTTGTGCAGTAATTCCATATGCAAAAACCAATCAAAAGCTAAAATCTCACACGGAGCAACTTCTCTGATGTCTTCGGTCAAATTCATCATGATCTGAACAATATCTCCATGAACTCCATTACTTCCCAGATCACCAATACGCGATTTTAGCCAGAATTTATCAATTCTGTTTGAAAACGACGCAACATCGTCACGAAAACTTTCGCTCATACTTTCAGATTCAATTTCTTTAAATTCCAAAAGGACCTTTTCGGTAATTTTATTATAATAATCTTCCATAATTTTCTTACAACTGAGCCATAGCCGCTTCAAAATCCTCGCCGTTAAGTCAGGCTCCTTTATGCCGGCACACCTCCTTCAAAATATACCAAACCTTGCACAGCTCATGCAAACAAACCGCTTTGAGCGATCAAAAAATAGCCAATACCCATCACAATCGCATCCGCCATAAAATGACTCAGCCACGATCCAGCAATACTCTTTGTATCCAGATAAAGTTTTGACCAGTACACTCCCAGCAAAAATATCACCGCAGTTGCAATAATAGTCAGATGCAAAGGCGCAAACTGTATCACCACAATAAAATGGTGACTCGCAAAAGCCAGCGAGCCTACAACAATCGCGGCAGATCTCCCCATTTTCATCATCAGCCCGTTAAGCACAAACCATCGCCAGTAATATTCTTCAATAAAGGAATGGCCAACACTAAGAAAAATACTGAACAAAATATAATGTTCCAAAATTCCCAACCCTTGCGCAGCCAGAGCTATCTTCCCTCCAAAAGACCCCAGAAAATCCGCCATCAAAAAATAAAGTCCACCAGCCCCCAAAAATATCACCACCCCGGAAACCGCCCCCATCACCAAAGATCTTCTAACATCACCCCGAAAAAACGGCAAAAATCGCGACCTCAACCAATAAATCCAGATCAAAGGCCAGATCACCAACAGCAATTTCGTACAGGTGTAGAAAATCTGCGCAAACTCGGTACCCTCATAGGCAACAAGATAAAAATATGCACCCACAAATTGGAAGACCAAAGCCGGCACAACCGCCAGATAAAAATATAAGTTTTTAGATTTATTCATAATTCAACAAACATATAATCAAAAACAATATATACTTTTTGATTTAAATAACCACAAAATTGACTCACAAATTCGGAAAAACAAAACCTGCGCGTAGGGGGATTGGAACCTTGCCCTAGTCAGCTAAACTAGTATACAATAATTCCAAAACTTTTATAAAACACCATGAGCTCAAATAAATCATCATCTTCTCCATCATCTTCTCCATCAGAAACAGATGCTCAAACTTATTACGAATTAAGCCAGACCGCATCCATGCTGGGAAACACCGACGAAGCCCTGAAACATATCCGCAAGGCCATTGAAATACAGGGGGATAATGCTGAATTGCGTCAGGATCTATCGCTTATCCTTTCAAATAAATACCACAAAATTGAGGATAAAAACTCTCCGCAGGCCGCAGAATTACTTCTAGAAATAAATGAAAGACTTAAGGATTTTGGAGACAACACGCAGGAGAGGATTACAAGAATAATGATCAGCCTGAATACAGAAAATTGGGATGATGCTCAAAAGTTCATTGAGGAACACAAGGCGGAATTAGCAACCCATAGCCAACTACCCTTACTTTTCCTCCAGATGGAAGGATACCTTAAAATTATGCAGACATTGGAACTATCTGATAGCGAAACAGATTTCTCAAAAATAATGAAAGGATTGGAAATGATGGGCACCGCACTAAAAAACACATGGCACGAGCAAATAGCAGCAAATTCCAAAGATCTTATGGAAAGAGTACTTAAAACAATGGAAAGATCGCCAGAGGCAACAGAAGACCTGAAAAAAATAGCAAAAAGCCTAAAAGAAGGTGATCACACAGTCGTCAATACTCAAGATCTATGCCAAACTCCCGCTAGACGCATACTCCATTCCGGACAAAATGAAGGTCGCCCCATAACCATTCGTTGGACTAATTTGGACTCCATCAAAACCACACTTGGATCAGGCCAGGGAGAAGGAAATTATT
>JAHIRL010000111.1 GCA_018818755.1 Patescibacteria group bacterium | reverse complement strand
TTCTTTTCAAGGTCGATTGAGATTCCGTAAGGTACTTTAACGGTTATCTTACCGCTTCTTATCCCCTCCTCAAAAAGATCGACAAAATTGATGAGATATCTCTCATATTCTTTCTCGTTGTTTATTATTAATATTTCTTCCATTTCTAACACCATAGATAACCTTAATGAATACCTTTTTCAGTATTTAACATTTTTGCCTTTTGGTCGAGAAGAGTTCCAAGAAGAAAATATAGCCCTAAATGTCAATGGGAATTTAAAGACTCAAATACTTGTAAATATTCTGGTGCACAAACGTGGTGCGATAAAACTTATGGTAGGTGTGAAGCTCTGTTTAATCAAGTTAATTTTGGCGGATTTAGATGGATTAGTTGTTTGATAGACAAAGATATTTGGTGGGGTAAGGCTCAAACATGAAAAATAGAGACATTGCAGATATTTGGAACAAATATTATTTGGATGCTCCATATAAAGTTGGTTGTCAAAGTAGAGAAGAAGGCTATGATTGTGTATCATTGGTGTTCACATTCTATGAAAAACTTGGAATTGATATTGAACAATATGGCAAAATCAACAGAAAAAATTACTTACAATATTGGGATGGATCTGTAGAAGACACAGAATTATTAAAGATATGGGCAGAAAGTCTTGGTGAAAAAATAAACAAAGCATACAGGTCTGCTGGAGATCTTCTGGTGTGCTATTTTGAAAAAAATAAACAATGGTTCCTGAGCATATACCTGGGAAATGAATTGTGTAGCTTTATTATTTTTCTCGTCCATATTATATTTGATTATTTAAATTGGATTTCTTGAATTAGTGCATCTATGTTGCCATAAATGTCTTGAATTGTGAGTTTTGCCACAGTTCGTCCCCAGGCTTTTTCGAAATTTGTGGTCCAGCGTCCGGGTAATCGGGTTTTAAAATCTTCATCATTGTCGCGAATGCCGTCGCCGTTGGTATCGAAATAAATATTTTTATCGATTATGTAGTAGGCTATGTCTCCTTGTGACTGTGAAAAATCGAAAGTGACAGTTCCGCTTGTACCTTGAAGCATCACAATATCATCTGCGTTTGGTGCGGGATCGGTCAAGAAAACCCCGTATAGGCCTGTGTCCGTTGCGGCATCTTCGGGAAGAATTCCTGTTTGTAGTCCGTCTCCCCAGTTCTGATTGTCGACAACAGGTGGTGTGACATTTTCACCAACATCGTTGGTAACATCATCCACATTTCCTTTGCTGTCGGTGACTGTTAGTTTTACTCTGTATTTTCCAGTACTTATGAATTTGTGTTTTGGGTCTTTTAGGCGGGAGTCTGCGTCATTGCTTTTGTTCCCGTCTCCGTTGGAATCGGCGTTTGGTTCGGGTGAGGCTGTATCAAAGTCCCAAACATATTCAGTAATGCGTGATCCTGCAATGGTTCGGGAATTGTTTTCAAATTGGATTGTTTTGTCCGGAAGTACAGTATAAGTGAAGGCGGCCACCAATGGTTGAGGTGGGGCCTGAGTGATTTTTATATCATTGATAACTGAAGCTTCGTTGCCCTGACTATCGAGCACTGTCAATTTGGCTTTGTATGTTCCAGGAATAGTGTAAAGGTGAGTGGGATTTGCTATTTCGGAATCTTTATCATTTGCCTTGTCTCCATCTCCATTGGAATCGGAGTCGGTAAGAATCGAGGCTGTATCAAAATCCCAAATATACTCTGCTATTGTTGCGTCGGCATCCTCATCGGCTGTGGAGGTGCTGGTGAATATTATTTCACTACCGTTGTATTCATAGGTGAAAGCAGCTGTTGGAGGATCGGCTAATGGAACTTTTACTTCTCGGATTACTTCGTCTTCATTGCCTTCATTATCGGTTATTGTTAGTCGTACTTTATAGGTGTCATTTTCAGCGAAAGTGTAAATGGGGTTTGCTTCGCTGGAGTTGGTGTCGTTTGTTTTGTCTCCGTCGCCATCGAGATCAGCCTCAATGCGAGCGGAATCGGTATCGAAATCCCATTTGTAGCGAGAGACATAAGCACCGTTATTTTCGTCGGCTGTGGAGGTGCTGGTAAATTGGACTCTTTTTCCTTCACCAACTTCCGTAGCTTCGAAAGTGAAGCTGGCATTTGGGGCTTCTGCCAAGGAATCCACATAAATTTTTACAGGATCGGATACTGCAGGTGTGTCGGCATCGTCTCTTACTTTTAGTCGAACTACATATCCATCGAGATTTTTTTGTGTGTAAGTATAGACGAGTGAAGGAGTTGTTCCGGTATCTTCAACATTTTCGGAGGCGAATCCTTCGCCCAAAACATCCCATAGATAGTTTACAATACTGCCGTCCGAGTCGGTTGAGGCACTGGTAAAAGTGATTGGCTCCCCTACATTTATTTTTACTTTATCAACATTAAATTTGGCTTTTGGTGTTTCGTTGGGGCCGTTTGTTACGGTTACGATTGCACAGCCGGGTATTGGATTTGTGCTTGTGGCTGTGGCACATTCTTCCTCGTTGGAGAATGTTGCTCCATCTTGGTCTGTTATTTCTAGTCCGAAGATGTAAGTAACTTCTTCGTCGGGAGCGCCACTGCTTCCCACAGTCATTTTTGCGGTTGGTGTATTGCTGACTTGTGTGCCGTTTTTGTCTTCAGGATTACCTTGTTTAAAGTACCACCATTTATATTTAACTATTTGGCCATCGGCATCTGTGGGATTGTAGGCTCTTAGGGTGAAAGTTGTTGGAGTGATGAGGTCGCTGTTCTCGCTGGCCGGAACGGCCTGGATAGATGAAAAGCTTGGGGTAGCGTTTTGTATTGTTAGGTAAATTTCATCACCTTGGTCATCACGGATATTGGTGTCATTTTTATCACTAACTTTTAAACTGATTGTTACAAGGTCGTTTAGATCTTCGTATTGGTGGTTCACGATTTTTTGATAGCTGGTTTTTGTGCCACCCAAAGACCAAACATAGTTTAGGTTTCTGGCACTGCCGTCTATATTTATTGAGCGACCTGCATCGAATAAAAGTTGATCACTGCGGAGAACGGCCAATGGCGTCTCTTGGTTTCGGGCGGCGCTCAAATCGGCCTCTCCCCCATTTACGAGTAAGCTAATAACGGAAAGTGGATCTTCGCCGTTAGAGACAAAAACTGTACGCATTAGGCGATTATCGTTGTCTTCTTCATCATAAACAATTGCGCTTACCTTATATTTGCCGGCTTGGCGGTAGCTGTGAGTTGTTGTGGCTATTTCGTTTATTTCGCCGCTGTCTTTTTGCCCATCTCCGTAATCTATTTCAAAGGCGGCGGCACCGAGACTTTGGATAGTGAAAACCATTGGATTGCCGGCAGGTGGATCCAGTTCGCTATTGTAGCTTGTGGCAACTGGATCAACGGCAAGATCTATGTCGAGAATGTTGTCGATGTTGATGATTTGAGAGTTTTCTTTTGAAGTTTCAATTGCGGATACCTGCCCGTTTTCATCAACTGTTGTACTGTTGACGATTAGGTCAATTTTGTGCTCGCCTTTTGTTTTGAATCTGACAACAAGCTTGCCGGCACGACCAAGTGAATCTGTATTGTCTTGCTGATATGGACCTTCAATCAATGCGAATTTTTCAAAATCCGTATTGCCGCTACACCCGATTAAGCCATCTTCCGGATCCCTTGTGCAGGAAACACCGTTTAGCGCGACTCCATCAATTGTCCAATTGTATGTTAGGGTTGTTTGATCCTCAATACTATCGGGGTCGTAACTGCGTGAGGCATCCATGAGAACTGTTGATGGTTGCGATAGATTCTCAATTTTTTTGCTGAAAATTGCGAGGGGATTTTCAGATGTAATAGTGTAGGTCATTATTCCTTCGTCATCTATCAGGCTTCCCTGTTCGCCAGTTTGGGATGTGACTATTAAGTCGATTTGATAAATGCCGGGGCTGGTAAATTTGTGATTAACTGTTTTGTAGTTTGGGCCACTGTAAGTTGGTGAAGTGGGCCGATCTTCGTTGTTTTTATAGATAAACCAGGCATAGTTTCTAATAATAGCTCCGTTTGATGCTCTGGATCTGCTGGCATCAAGGATAATGTTGCTGTTAATCAAGCCTTGATCTTTTGGTGTGGCTTGAGCTTGGGCGACAATATCGGAAAATCTTAGGACAAAGCTTTTTGAATCTACCTGTCCCAGTTCATTTTGGACTTGAAGATTTATGGTGTATTGCCCTCCGGTGAAACGCCCGTAACCTTGTTCGCTGCCCGCATCTCCCTGACTATCGGCTGTGCCCTGGTTGGTATCAACTGTGATTGTGGCGTTGCTGGTACTAAAATCGTGGGCTGTACCGTTGCCGAAATCCCATTTATAGCCGGTGACTTTGGCATTGTTTTGGCCCTTTTCTGTGCCGGAGGCATCGAAAGTCAATTCGTTAACATAGTCTGAGTGGATTGTTAAGCGGTTTTTTTCATCAATGATTGTTTCGCCGGAATATTTTAAAATTGGTATTCTGCGCTCTTGGCCATCCTCATTGACTCTGATGGATAGATCAATTTTTGTTGCCGGTGGATTAACCCTTATGTAGATAAAGCCGAGTCCTGGGGCGTATTGTGTAGGATCGTTGGAGTCTACAACGACTTGTACTTTGTATGTTCCGGGTTTTTTAAAAACACAGCGTTTAATAGTATTGGCTAAAGTTGCTTCGTAGGCGATGCCCTCGGCGCTATCGGCCTCTTCCCCACTGTTTTGTGCCGGATTTGTGCTAATGGTGCTACAGTCTACTAACCTCGCAATAAGCGAGCTATCCGTGGAGTCAGACCCTTCTGCATCTTGTGATGCTTCGGCCAGTTGATCAAGGGTTAGGCTTCCAGTGAAATCCCAGGTAATTTTGTCAGGATTGATTCCCACAGTGCCTCCCGCAGGATCGCTACTGTCTGCAACGGAAATTATGGCACTAAGAGGTGCGTTGCCCTCTATAACACTGGATTTTATATTTACTCTTACGCTCTGCAGATTGGATAAAAATTCGTATAGATCTTCATAGGCTTCGAGTGCTGTGAGTAGATAATCTCCGGCCTCCTCGACTGTTACATCGTTAAGTGTAATCCAGTCTTGAACATTTTTCCCTAAACCTTCCGTGTATTCTCTGTTTGCTTGTTCATTCGGGGATAGATTGATATCGGTTGCTCCGTCCAGAGCTCCGTGAAGCTTTTGGTAGTCCAGGTAAGCGTTGGACTCTTTGTATACGGTGAGTCGATCCAGTTTTGCAAAAATATCTTCTATGTCGTCCAGATTTTTATCGAGAGAGTGAAGAAAACTTTCTGAGAGATTTTTGATTGAGTCATTGAAATCCAATCCGAGGTTGGAAGGGAAAGGTCCGCATTTTGAGGCAACGGAACTTCCATCTTCTATAGAATCATCAACATATCTGGTGGTATCTCCGGTTAGCTGTTTGCGATACTCATCCCAGTGAGAATAAAAGCAGATACTGACATTTTGTTTTACGTATCCTTTTTCGGCACAAGATTCTGTGCCCAGTAGATTCCTGCTGGATTTGCAGGCTTTGATTTTCTTTCCATCGGTTATTTTAACCCAATCGCTTTGCCAATATGTGTTTTCAAACCTGTCTATGGCCAATTCTAAATTTCTCATTTGTCCCTTTAGTGCGAGGGTTGTAACTGAGTAATTCCCTGCACTTTTGGCGATATTGTTCATTTTGCTATTAACACTACGCAAGAAAGCTCCCACTTCTCCGGGCTGAGGCCTATTTATTGGTAGGAGTGTAGCTTTGTTAGCATCAAGGATGATGTTTTGATAATCATCCACATTGCTAACCAAGTTATCGAAAGATGAATAAACATCCAGCATTGAGCTTTTTAGTTCCTCAGCCATGGCATTAAAATTGCCAAAGCCAAATTGCCCACCTCCGCCCTCAACTCCATAGCCTTCATCACTCAAAACACTACTAACAATCGTATTTACGAAAGCAAAAGATCCCATAACTATCAAAAGTCCTACCGAGGCATAAATAATTGATTTTTTCCCTGTTTCCGTGCGGTCATCGTTGCCGGCGGCGGTCACATAAAGTACTCCTCCGTAAATTACGATGATTACTGCGAGTAGGCCTAGGAAGCCTAACGCAAAATTAACAACCTGTAGGATAAAATCCTTGAGGTCTGAGTACTCGGTTAAGGCTGAGTCGTAACCTTCTTCGGAGAGTTCGGCCAGGCGGCCTTCATAGTTTGTAAAGGTAACTTGCTCGTCTTTTTTGAAGAAGTCCTTCCAGCCGGCTTGCGCGGTATTGTCCGCCCACAAAAAATTCAAAGACACTGAAACTACTGAAAGTAACAAGGCTATCGTCAGGATTTTGCTGAGTAATCTTTTAATTTTTTTCATAGGTAGGTTTGTTCTATTATATTGTTTATTCTGATACTGGCAACTGTTCTTCTCTTGTATCTTTAGGTGTTTCGAATTTTACCAGTGTGTTTGTGAGAGCAAATGCGCCTAAAGCCAATGCCAAAGCGATTAGCACTCCAATGAATATTTTTTTAACATTTTCTGTTTCTTCTTCATTTCCTGCAGAGGCAACATATTTGTAACCGGCATAAAGTAGAGCAAGAAAACAAAAGATAACTACAAAGCTGGCCGCATAGTTTGTGAGTGAAGCAAGTAATCCATAGGCCTCCTCGAGGCTTGGCATTTTTTTCCCTGAATCAGGAAAGATAATTCCTTTAACCACAAGTTCGGACACTCCAGCTAGAACTAGTCCGATTCCGGCCCAAACTACATGTTTTTTGGCTGATGAGATTGCTTCTTCTTCTCCAAAGCTTGTGAGTAAAACAACACCTCTAATTACCAAAACAAGTACCGCTGTGGCGGCAACAAAAGCGTTAATGAAGCCAATTATGCCTCTGATTTGTTGATTGGCACTTTCGGCAAATAGCTCGACCTGAACTTCGTCTTCAAATATTTCTCCGTACTCTCCAAAAAAGACATCCTTAACCAGAACTGTGGCCAGATTAATTGTAATTAAGCCGATAATTCCGTACATTATGTTCTTTTTTGCCAGAGTGGCTTCCTCCTCACTAGCGACTGAAATAAGTTTTAGAGACATTACTATTACCATGAGTACAGCAATGGAACTGGTGACTATCCTGATTAAGTCAACAATGTAGTAAACCGGACTTATTGCGGTTCCTGCTCCTTCGAGGACATAGCTTGCCGGAGCTTCGGGATGTGTGCGAATCTCGAAGCTGGGGAGGTTGGTACCTTCACCGGATTCTTTTATTTGGCTGGTGATTGAGGATGATTCTGCGTTGGGATCGTTGCCTCCACCTACGGCGGCATATGTTAGATTGGAGAATAATGCCAATGAAAGGCTCATTAGCACCATGCATATTACAAATTGTTTGAGGATTTTTCTCATTAAGCTCCTGTTAATTGTGCGGCAGTTTCAAATCGCCCCACCAAAATAGTACTGACAAAGGCGAATGCGCCGTAAATAATTGCTATTGCAATAACTGTTGTGAACACTATGCGCTTGGCTTGATCCATTTGTTCTTCGTTCCCTCCTGATGTTGCGTAAAGAATGGCGGCTACAATCAGCAATAATACTGCCAATGGCCCCACAAGACTAACTATAAAATTGGTGATTCCAATAATTTCCTGATTACCTTTGATGGTGTTTACGGCTACTTCCACCCCCTCCATCCCGGTAAATCTGTCTTCTTTGACAATGAAGAAAACTTTTTTGATAAAAATATCGCCCATATAAAGTAGGACGAGTCCCGCTCCGCTGTATGCTATGGTCTTTTTTTCTTCTGTGACAGTTTCTTCCTCACCTCCTGAAGTAACAAGACTGAGTGCAGACCGAATCAGCATGATGGTTGCGTATGAACCAACAATGTATTTGATGAACATTACAAATAGCTCAACCTGCCTTTCAAAAATCCTGATATTCCCCTTGTCGATTTTGTCTCCCTGAAATAGTCCGCCATCACTAAAATCTAGCATACGAGCCAATTCGTCGCCCATACTAACCATAACAAAGGCGATAAGTAGATATGTGGCACTCCTCTTGGCTTTGGTTAGTTCTTCTTCGTCGCCTCCGGACATAATCATTTTGAGTCCCATAATTGTGATAAACAATATTCCAATTGCACCTATGATTATGCGGGCATAGCTTAAGGCTCCCTCAAAAAGATTGTCTACAATGGCACCTTCTCCTTCAGGTACGGGTACTCCGGCTTCTCTATAAATTTGGCTAACTGAGTCGACTGGTTCTTCTTCGCCACTACCTGCTTCGGGGAAATTTAGGGGCAGAGTTGAGGCATAAGAAATATTGAGAAAGAACAGCATTAGTGCTGTAACCGTTGCAACTTCTGTAATGAGTCTCAGAAACTTCTTCATATTTGTTTTTATTTCCTTATATTTTAGCATTTTTTAGGGATTTTGCCAAGGGCTGGTAATTATTTCTTGCATTTCCCCCGTTCATAGTTTATAGTACACCCGTTAACAAAGCCGCAGGGCTTTTTAGAGATGTTTAAACAAAAAAATATGAAAGATAATTTTATTGTAAACTACTTCAGAGAGGCATATCAGGAGCTACACAAAGTTACCTGGCCAACAAAAAATCAGGCTGTGCGACTGACAGGACTTGTTATAGTGTTCTGTGTAATCGTGGCCTTGCTCCTTGGAGCGCTGGATTTCGGTCTAAACGAGGCTTATACTTATCTTTTAACTCTTAGGTAAAAAATGGGAAGACAAATACAAGGTACAGGTAGACATTGGTATGTAATTCATACTTATTCCGGATATGAGGATGCTGTGAAGGAGGCTTTAATGCAGAGAATCGAGTCGCTTGGGATGCAGGATCAGATTTTTGATGTTGTTGTCCCTAAAGAAACGCAGATTGTTATCAAGAAGGGTCAGCCTGTTACTGAGGAGAAACGGATTTTTGCCGGATATGTGCTTGTGGATATGGTTGTGACCGATGATAGTTGGTATGTTGTGCGAAATACTCCCAATGTTACAGGGTTTGTGGGATCTGGAACTATTCCGGTGCCTGTGAGTCCTGAGGAGTGGAAGGTTATTAAGAGGCACATGGGACAATCTGAGCCTAAATTTAAAATTGAGTTTGCGGAGGGTGACAATGTTATTGTATTGGATGGACCTTTTGCAAATTACGATGGGCTTATCAGCAATATTGATGAAGATAAAGGCAAGGTTAAGGTGTTAATTACAATCTTTGGACGGGAAACGCCTGTGGAATTGGACTTTACTCAGGTGAAGAAGAAGTAGTATTATTTGTTTGAAATTTTCTCCCCCCTCACTTATGCGAAAATTCACAATTTTTACAGTTATACTAACTATTGTTCTTGTGGTTGCGGTTTTGGATGTGCTTTCAAATGATTATTTGACGAAATATGAGAAGCCTACTGGTGGGAATGAGGTGGTGAATTTGCCTGAGGGTGTAGATTTGGCGGGAGCTGTGCAGACAAATGTTTTGGGTTTTGATTTGGGAAAGGAGAATACCGTGGCTGAGGTACAGGAGCAGGTTGTTGCGGTGGAGGAACCTGCGGTAGAAGTGGTTGAGAATGGGGTGGTGGTGGTGGATTTTGAGAATGAAAATTTTGTGTCTTATTCTCCCAATGTTTATATTCGGGAGGAGCAGATTAAAAGTGCGGGATTTGTGGATGCTTATTTGGAAGATGAGAGGGCGGATGGTTATCTTTTTAAAACTATCTATATTGATGATTTGTATGATGTGGAGGTGAAAAAGTCGGTAATAAGGACGGAGACAGCGCTTGTGGCCAAGGTTTATGTTTTTAAGATCGGACCAAAGTCCGATGTGGATGAGGTTTATCAGGTTTTAAGGATAAGATCTTCGGAAGGGCTTGATAGTGAGGTAAATGAGACTAATGAGTATGGTGATAGGAGCTTCTATTTGAATGATTTAAGAAGAAGCTCGACTGCTTTTTTAGTTAGCAGGATTGGTGATCTTGTTTATGCTTTTTCTTATCCAAAAGAATATCATCCTCAGATAAAAAATCTTCTTGGGTTGATTGCGTGGGAGTTGGGGAAATAAGGTTTGACTTTTTCTGGAATTAGTGGGTATTATCGCCTACTGTAAACTTTTTGGATATGAAAACAATGCTGGGGTATCATCATGATCTTGAGGTGGAAGATGGGGATGAAAATTGCAATGCACCTGTTTTTGCGAGAGTATGTATTGGTCAGAAGCGTTTACATTCTGTAAGAGAGGGGCGAAGTGTTGATAGGTCGGAAGATGGTTATGAGTTGGATAAAGAAGCAATCATTAATAGGGCCTGTAGTGCAATTTCATTTATTGTGGAGAAACTTCTGTTGAATGTAGCTCACTACAGTAGGCCGCGTACGCTTTACACCGATTCCCCTCCTGATTCGGATTATTTGGGCTATGAGGATCACCTTTTTGACGCTGTGATGGCAGTTAAAAATCGCAAGTCTTTGCTCAGATTTGTACCTAGCTCGGCCTGGGATATGTCTTCTTTTAGTGATGATGCTCTAAAAATTATCGATTCAGTAAAGCTTGGTAATGATATGTACATTCGTTTTATGAGTGCAATTGATCGTGGTATTGAAGAAATACTCGCAGACGATAGAGATTATGCTTATGCTAATGACAAAGGTCGCTTTTGTGGATATAGCAATGAGTTTAAGTCTGCAATTAGTGATCTATCAATTGAGCGTAAGGGGGATAGAG
>JAHIRL010000110.1 GCA_018818755.1 Patescibacteria group bacterium | reverse complement strand
TTGTATTCTTTGTATTCTTCGTGGCGGAAGGTTTTGGCGGCGGTATCGAAAGAAACGGCTATGTAGGTGGGGGATTGTGATTTGATGATATTGAGGAGCATTGAGCCGAATCCGTAGACTGCGTTTACGAGTTGGCCTTCTGGAGATTTGAAGGGGGGGAGGGCGTGGAAGGCGCGGTGGATTATGGCGTTACCGTCGATGAGAATCAGTTTTTTCACAAGATTAAGGTAAAGGATATTTAAGGATGTGCGTCAAGGGGTAAGATCTCGACTTTTGATTGATTATAGGGTAAAATATGGGGATATCAAAATATTTACAAATGCCGAATTCAGTAATAAACAGTTTTCTCAGTACCAAGAAGAAATCCAAGAAGGAGCTTTTGAAGGAACTTGACCTTCCTTCCAAGAAGCCGATGATTGGGATTTTGCTTGAAGGAGATGTGAGTGAAAGGGATGAGATGATGCTAAAAACCGTGGTGGAGGCATTATCGCATATTGATGTGAATATTGTGGTTATTTCTGAGAAAGATCATCAATGGGGGACGATAAAAAATATGCGTGTGATCGATTATGATCGGAAAAAAAGAAAGAAACTTCTTGAAGCCGCAGACATTGCTCTGGGGCTTAATTTCAATGATGTGGAGGAAATGCTTCTGAATGGGGTTATTCCTGTGAGCCACGTTAGAGCCGAACTTGAGGACTACAATCCAAACCAAGAGAGCGGAAATGCTTTCTTGTATAAGGGTGAGAATCCTTGGAGTGCTTTTGCCGCGCTGGTACGCGCGATTGAGACCTACAAATTCCCATACGATTGGAAAAATATCGTTAGGGATGGGATTGGGTCGGTGAAGAGCTAGTTTAATTTTGAAGCAATTTCTCTTGCGGTTGCCTCGGTAGTGATGTTTTTCAGGGCTCTATTTAAACCAGAAATCATCCTCGAACGTGGGCTTCCGACTACGTAACCCAATAAAGAATTGACAATAGAATCTACTGTTCCAGGTTTTATTGTATGTATGCCGAACATAAATGTTCCCTGAACTATCCGACTTGAATTGAAGTATGAAGATTTGTCTTTTTCCATTTTCTCAGCCTCTTTTGCGAATAATTGGATTAGCCTTGTCTTCATACCAGCTGTCATTTCGTTAAAAACAGGTAATGCAAAAATTCCTTCCAAAGTTTTTTTAGCAGCCTCTGTTCTTGTATTTAATACCTCGAGAGCCGCTGTCTTTGTGCTTTCACTCTCGTGATCAACAGAATTATCAGCATATGATGATCCCTCCATGCTTTCAGCTGCACCTAATCCTAGGTTTTCGTTATTATCTTCGTTTGTCATAAATAGAAAGAGTTAATTATCTTGAACCTCAATAATTATCCCATTTTTAGCACCCTCTGTCAAGACTAGTCCAGGCTCATGGTGTCGCCGCCACTGGATGTGATGGACTTGATGGTTTCGATTACTTGGCCAAATTGGATGTATTCGATGATGTTTAGGCCGAGGGCTTTTCCTACCGTACCAATAATCACGGTAGCGAGGATTGTGATGATTAAGCCGACGATGGCGTAGCGAATGGTGCTAACTGCGGATTTGATTTTTTCTTCCTGCCCACCTGAAAGGATAAAAGAAATTCCACCTACAAAGATGAAAACTACAGACAAAAACCCCGCAATGATGATTGCGTAGGCGAGTCCGCGGTTGATTATTTCGAGGATATCATAATTTTGGGCGGCATCAATGATGCTGTCACTTTTTGTTGTATAATCAACATCTCCCGTTATTCTTGTGGCCATAGGAAAAAATATTAGAGGTAACTTACTTTAATTCTACACTTATGCTTCTTCCGGTTCAACTATCTTTAAGTTGACACGCGCGTTGTTCTTGGAGCCGATTATGCGAAGAAGGACTCGGATGGCTTTCGCTGTTTGTCCGTCTTTCCCGATAATCTTACCCATGTCGTCTTTGTTGACTTTTAGCGTGATTAGTACGCCCATTTCGTCAACTTGTCTCTCGACAACAACATCATCCGGATTATCAACAATCTGCTGTACAACGAATTGCACAAAATGCTGATCTGCGAATGTTTCGTCTGCCATTTCTCGTGGGTTAGAGAATAATGAGTATAAAAAAGATTATTCTGTGGTTTTTGGCTCTTCAGCCTCAGCTGGGGCTTCTTCTTTTGGAGCATCTTCTGCAGCTGGCGCTTCTTCGGCTTTTGGCTCTTCGGCTGGTGCTTCGGCTGGTGCTTCCTCCACAGGAGATTCTTCTTTTGGAATTTCTTCAGCTTCGGCCGGTGGCTCTTCCGGAGAAGTTGACTCCGCTGGTGCTACGGGAGATGCTGACTCCGCTTTCGCTTCGTCAGTGTCATTCTTCTTTTTCTTCTTCTTATCTCGTGGGGCAATATATTTGTCCATACCGTCCATGCCTTTAGCCTTTAGCAAAACTGCGACAGCATCAGTAGGCTGTGCGCCCTTTCCAATCCAATATTTTACACGGTCAAGATCAATCTCTGAAGGTTTATCTTTTACTGTGGGGTTGTAGTAACCGAGTTTCTCAATAAATTTTCCCTTCAATTGGAGAGTGTGCTCCTGAACAAGAATTTGGAAGCTTGGCTGGCTTTTTTTACCTGTACGGCTTAGTCTGATCTTTAGCAATGTATTATTCTTAGCGGATAAATGCGGGTCTATTTTATCTAGTAAAGTTTTAAAGTCAAGAAAAAAGTTGAGTACGGAGCTTTTTGATTACTTCATGGCCAGCTTTTTTGTTAATTTCATCGATGATTTTTGGCTTACGCATAATAACTTCCTGACCCCAGGTGGGGGAGGAAACATTAAAAACTATTTCGCCATCTTGGTAGCGGGCGGGGGTGATATTCTTTTCGGGCTCGGGATGAGTGCTGAAAAGTTCGGGGATAGTGAGGCGGGCGTAGTGACAAATTTCGGCGGCGTGGGCCTCCTTGCTTATGCCATATTTGTTGATGGCGCGGGGAACGAATTTTTGGAAAGATTCAAAGCTCATATAGTTTATAAGTTTCTTTTACTGCTTGCGGCCAGGTGAATTTTTGGGCCTGGACGATTCCTTTTTCTATCAGTTCGGCCTGGGCGTCGGGGTCTTTATATAGGGTGGCGATTTTTTTGGCAATGTCTTGTGGGTCTTCCGGGTTGAAGTAAACCGCTGCATCTCCGCAAATTTCGGGTATACAGGAGCGGTTGCTGACCACTGCGGGAGTGCCGCACTTCATGGCTTCCAGGGGCGGAAATCCGAAACCTTCGTAGAGGGATGGAAAAACATAGAAGAGAGCTGCGTTGTAGAGGTTTATGAGCTCTTTTTCGGGGACGAGGCCGGGGAAGTGGGTGTGGGATTCGAGTTTGTGGCGGGCGACTGATTCTTTTATCTCAGGGTAGGCGGGGTCTGGGCGGCCGGTGATTATCAGGTCGAGGTCGAGTTTGTGGTCGTTGCGGAGAATGGCGAGGGCTTCTATTAGGGCGGGGATGTTTTTGTGGTTGCGCCAAACGCCGGTGTATAGGAGGAAGGGGTTTTTTGTGGGGGAGTTGGGGTGGGGGATTGGGTGAAATTCGTTGCCGATGCCGTTGTGGATTGTGATGATTTTTTGAGGGTTGATTTTGAGCTCGTTGATGATGTCTTTTTTAGTATTTTCGGATACGGCAATGATTTTTTTGGCGCGGCGGGTGGCATTTTTGATGATGAGGTGGTAGGCGAAGCGGTGATACCAGCGGTTGAGTTTTTTCCCGGGGAAATATGTGAGGGTGAGATCGTGAATTGTGACTATGTAGGGGTGGCGGTAGAAAAGGGGGACATTGAAGTGGGGGAAATGCATGAGGTCTAGCTTTTCTTTGTTTAGGGCGTGGAGAAAGGTGGTTTGCTCTTTGAGGGAATAGTGGGGGGCATTTACTCTTACTTTTTTGCAGTTTTTGGGGGCTTTAAAGTCTTTGAATTGGGGATCGTTGAGGAAAAGGACATATTCGTGGGGTGTCTGCTCGAGATGTCGGACCAGCTCAAAACAGTAGCGGCCGATGCCGGTGAAGCTGGAGCTGAACATTCTGCAATCGATTCCTATTTTCATGCCGGAAGTTTAGCAAAGGTTTGGGGATGGGGGAAGAGTGGGGGCTGCGTTTTTTCAAAATTTCAAAAATTTTGAATTTTTGAAAAATGGGAGGGGGCGCCAAAGTGCCCATGCGGACTTTGGGAAAATTCTATTGTGTTTTGCTGATGAATATATTATCTTCTCCCTGCTTTTTGAAATATTGCGGAGCGGTAGTTCAGCTGGTTAGAACGCCTGCCTGTCACGCAGGAGGTCGCGGGTTCGAGTCCCGTCCGTTCCGCCATGAAAAATTAGATTGAAAAATTGATAGTTGATTCTTTCTTTCTGATTCTAAGAGATATCATTCATAGGCAATACGAACCCATCTTTGTATTCTGCTCCCCTTACACTTCCATCTGTCTGAAGAAAATATGCAAATAACACCTCACCTTCTTTGCTATGGGCGCCAATGCAAAGAGCTTTATTTGGCTCCATTGTGGTAACAGATCCTCCTGATTCATGGTGTGTTGTAACCTCATTAGTTGATCTTTCTAATCTTAAATATCCATCAAAACCTTTCAATCTTGGAAATTTTTCATATAGCTCTTCATCGCTCATATTAAGAATTGAACTTAATTCTGCTATGACTGTCTCTACTGTCAAATTCTCATCTAGCGGTAGCGACATTTGGTCATGAGAGTAGGATGTTTCTGAGTTGCTCATATTTGAAATTATAAATACTTACATAGTTTATTATACGTCCTTCCTCCTTAAAAGTCAACTGCGCCATAAGGCCCAAACGAAAATTTATTTCCCCCAAAAATAAGTTCGGATTGAGCTTAACTCCCTCCCGCCATGAGAAAAAGTCCTATCAGGAGAGATTGTTCGTCTATGGATTATTTACGAAATACTCCCTTTAAGTAGTCAGAGATTTTGCCTAGTAAATTATGAACTTCTCCATTTTCCTGATCTGGGGGGAAGGCTTCTTTTGCACTTTTTCTGTAGATTTCATCTTCATTTACTCCTAGCCTTCCAATCAATTTCCCGCTGCGCATAAAGTATTTGTGATAACCGTTTGCGGTGAGCTTTCCAGTTTGTGGATCCAAAATATGCGATAAGCCTCCGCACTTGGCTAAGAAAATATTTCCCAGATCTTGCCTAAAGTATAGGTCATGAAATCTTTGAGAAAGTACAATACTTGAGTCACTTGACGGAGTCTCGGGTAATATGAGTAGTTGCTTCTGACCTCCCCTTTTTCCAATTACAAGAACTGTTGTCCTGTCTCCATCGTCGTATTGATTCCATTCAAAACTCTCGTACCCACCTGTTAGTTCGGTTCCATTTTCGTCAATAATGTACAATAAGTCAGTAATGCCTGTTGAATCCTTCTTTTTTACGATGGAAAGTTGACTATTTTCAATTACTTCCGACGCATCTTCTGCAAAACTCTCTGCATTATAGCTTTTTAAAATTTCGGGCTTAAGTGTTGTTTTTTCTGGTTTTAACATGTATTTTAGTTTACATTTTAAGATTATACTTTACCGGATTTTCAAATTTTGTCAACACTTTTGCAAAATAAGCTCCGCGATTATCGGCTTGTGGTCGGATCTTTTTCCGTCGAGGACTTTGGAGTTGAGGACTTTGATGTCGCCTTTGTAGAAAATGTTGTCGACCTGGCCTACGACGAGGTTTGGGGAGAGAAAGCTGAAAGGTTTGTAGATGGGGAAGAAAGAGGGGAAAGTTCTTTTTTCTTTGACGAAATTGAATTCTTTTAAGGCAGCGGAGCGTTTTTTGTAAAATTCGTATTCTCTGTTGAAATCGCCCGTGAGAATTATATTTTTGTATTTGGATTTAATTCTTTCGTAAAAGTCGTCGATTTCTTTGAGTTGGGGGACAAGGTGTTTTTGGACGCAGGCGATGTGGAAGCCCAAAAGGAACAAGTCCATTTCTTTAAAATAAACACCGACCGCACCTCCACCCGAGCCGGGCAGGCCTTCTGGGAAGGTAAAATGGATGTTGGTGTTTTCGCAAGGCAGCTTGCTTGCAAGTACTGTTGAGACGATTAGAGGTTTGGTGTGATGACCTGAATTTCCTACAAAATTGTATTTGAAGCCCATTTTTTCTAATTCTTCCAGAACCGGCTTGGTTTGCAGATCATCAAAAATTTCGTTTAGGACAACGATGTTGGGGGAGTGTTCTTTGATCATGTCGAAAACTTCGGAAAAATCAGATTTTTGAGAAATTTCTTCGGGGTCTTTTCGTGCGTGTACGACTCTATAAGTCGAATTGTAGGCGCTTATTAAAGTGTTTGATTTAAGGCCGTAGCAGGTGTTGTAGGTGAGGAGTTTTATTGTTTCCTGGTGTTTTTTTACCGTGGGGTCTGCTAAATCCGGTTTTAACTCATCTTCATGGTCGGAGTGATTTTCTATGGTTTTGTCGCCTTTCTCCATGCGATTTTGATTATTTAGTGAGGCATTTTTACACTTTTGGTGGGGTTTTGTCAATTTTGTAGAAGGAGGAATTGGTGTTGTTGATGATGCGTTGACAATTTTAACTAAAAGTGCTATTGTTCTCGTCTTGTCGGCTCTTCAAACGAATAGGTAGGGACTGTTGAGTCAGGATTGGGGGTGTTATTCATAACAATATTGGTGTAGTTATCGCTAGTTAAAGGATTTACCGCTCCTGAATTTGTAATTTGGACAGCGCGTCTATATGCCGCGATAATTACGTCGGCAGGAAGCTCTTCGCTGTCAACTATGAGATGCTTGTGGTTAAAATAATTTAAATCGGTCTGTCTTATTCGTGTGCCAGCAGCTAAAGAAAAATGTCCATCTCTTGGATGTGGAGTGTAATATGTCATGTAAGGTTTAATGTCGGGGTATTGCCCAAAAGAAGCTGCAAAATCTCCTGCATCGAGTAGATCTTGCTCGGTTTGCCCCTCTAATCCGCCAAAAATAAAAGTAGGATTTATGGTGATTCCTCTCTCCATGCTCCCACTTAAAACTTTCCTTACTTGCTCTAAAGTGACCCCTTTCATTTCTTTTAGAATAGAGGGGTTTGTGGTTTCTACCCCGTATTGGATACAGTAAGCGCCGGCTTGTGCTGCGAGATCAAGCATTTCCTGGTTCATGGATTTAATGCGGGACTTACATTTAAATTTGAATTTTTTATCAAGTTTCCCTTCCTTTTTCGCATTGATGATTGCTAGAAATAGTTTACGCGCATACTCTTTGTTGGCGAATAGTTCATCATCTTTAAAATTTACACCTAAAACATGGTCGATATTTTGGAAAAACATCATTTCCTCCAAGATGTTGTCAATGGGACGCTGTAATTGTTTTCCTTGCCAAACTGGAGCCATACTACAAATTTTGCAATTTCCAGGACAGCCTCGTGTTGCCATGGTGGGCACTATTCCCACTCTATATGATTTTTCACGACCTGCTCTAAAATACTCTGCCGTATCTATGGTTCCATTTTGATATAAATCAATTATTCTAGGGATATTCACTAATCTTTCAGCCTTCCCACCAAAAACGCTTTGACCTTCCTGCCTAAAAAACAGCCCTTTGATATCCTTAAGCTGATCAAGTCGATTACTTTTTAACACTTCCAGTAATTTCTGAAAGGCTATTTCTCCCTCTCCTGCAACTACATAATCAATAAATGGATAATTATCCATTAAGTAATAGGGGTTACCTGAAGGAAAAACTCCGCCCAATACTGTTACTTTCCCTTTTGTGTGAGCTAACTTCAGTAGTTTTAGTGCTCTAGGGAATTCATTTGTGCAAGCACTAACTCCCACTACATCAGCTTGATCGATTTCTCTTTCGGTGTTATTGATTCCGCCATTTAATTTGTTCAACCTCTCATCAATAAGATCAATTTCTATGCCACTCGGCATGGACTCTCTTACAAATTTTATTATCGAACAAAGCCCTAATGGAATATCGCAGTCTTCATTGGCTAAAGGATATTTTACTGTGGGTTTTATTAGAAAAACCTTTAAGTCTCGATGCGTACACTCGCGCTTGACAGAGGGGGCTTTGATAGATGTGGACATATTTTCTATAGAACTTTAGTAATTTCCAGCGTTTTCCTTACTCCAGCAACAGTATGTATAACTTCGTCTCCCTCTTCTTTTTGAATCAATTTTTGTCCTAATGGTGTTTGAGGACTTATGCATGTAAATTCTGTATCTTCGATATTTAATTTTCTTCCGGATCCATTGGGGATAACATAGTAGTTGCTTTCCTCCCCTGTCTCTATATCTTCTAAAGTTATTAGAGCTCCTGCAGCAATTTTGCTTCTAACTTGAATGCACTCAGATTTTATTTTGCTTAATAAGCTTAAAGCATCTTCCAGTTCTGCCTCTATTTTTTCGTGGCCACCTGCTAGTGCTTCCGCTTCTTCTCGAAATGAGTCGTAACGTGATTCCATTGCATGACTTGCATTTTTTGCATCTTCTTCCGAGGATTTTTTGCCTTTTTTCGCGGTCTGCAAATCTTTATTTACAAGATCCAAAAAAGCAGTAAAAGCTCTTGTTTTTAACTCTTCCATATCTACTTTGTTATATTAATATGAGTGCAAATTAAAACCGCTTTTTGCTAGTTTGTCAATAGTCTTTTCCACAACTTGGTTTATCGACATTTGATTTGTATCAATCTCTATAATTCCGTATGGAACTAATTGACTGTATAATTCCACGATATTGTTCTGCAAGATAGTGTCAAAATCCATATTATGGTCTGGTAATTTCTCTTTATTTTTTAATCTCTTGGTTAAACGCTTGTGTCTTTCTTCACCGTCTGCCGTGAGCAATATTGTGATGTTCGGCAAAACAACCTGTAATTCATTGCGTATATCCTGAATGACTTCTTCCGCAGTATTTAATTCCGCACCCAATGCCAAATTTCCAACTATTGTAGATAATTCAAATCTGTCTAAAAAGATCGTTTCGCCTCTAGCTAGTCTCTTTTCAATTTCAATGCTGTCAAGAATATTGCTTTTTGTAAAGAAACGGAATCTTTCTAAAGGCTGTTGAAAAGCCAACTTATCTACTTTTGATCGCGACTCTTTAGAGGTTTTATTGATAGGGGTACTTAATGCTGTTGCATTAAATTTTTTTGCCAGAGCTCGGACGAGTGTAGTTTTTCCAACACCATCAGGCCCCTCAGTGGCTATAAGAGTGCCAGGGTAAATGCGTTCTGCTTTTATTCTTCTTTTTGCATATTCTAGTATTGGGCCTGAAAGTTTTACTTCATTTGTAAGTTTTTCCATTATAGTAAGTGGTTTTGCGAATCTATTTGATGGCACAAATTAAAGGGAGCAAATTTTTTCATCAATGATCGTTTTTAAGAGTTTCAGTTATTTTTTTGAAGCTTGCTTCTACTATCATGCTGGGCGTTACCATGCGCTCTCTCAATTCGTTGTAAATAGTATTGAAATATGCCGGGTTTCTTTGAAATTCGATTATCGTGGCGATTGCGACAATGGCACATAGTTCTTCGGTGGATTGTCTTTTTACTTGTCCGAATGTATAAGTTCCTTCTGAATAAAGCGGCCTTATTGAACCTGAACCTTCTGATAATGATTTCAATCTATTTTTTGAGATAGTGGAAAAAATTGTTTCCATAACTTGAGCGTCAAATTTTCCTGTGAGTGCTAGCCGGATTAGATTGTATTTGTTAAATTCCCGCAGGAGTGTTTCCTCAGAGGCCTGAAGGATTAAGTCTAGTAATTGAGAAGGCGTGAAATCTCTTATGTTTTCATATATTTCTATTATCTCGTATACATTCATGGCATTTTCACGGATGTTGTTCATGAGAAATTTTTCAATTTCACACAATCTTTTTGCTTCTTGAAGGCTTACTGTTGACTGTAAATTTTTAAGGATTGGGGCAGTATCTTCATTTGTATCCTCATTCGGGGTCTCTACTCGGACTTCTGCTGGAGCTTCTGCCGAGTTCTCCATAGGATCCTCATTTGAGTCCTCTATCCGTTGCTTTATATTGAAATCTATTTTTATAAGTTTTCCCATTGTGCTTGATTATTTAGTGAAGTGTTTTACCTCATTAGGTGGGCTTTGTCAATACGCAGAAGAGACTAGCCCACCAATATGCGGCGGAATTTGAGCATGTGCTCGAAGCCGTTGGCCTGTATTTTTAGGATTTTTGTAGTTGGGGCGATTTCGTTTGCAAGCAGGTGGTGCTGGTTTTCGGGGTTTTTGTTGAAGAGAACGGCGAGGTTGTTGAGAAATCCCCGGTCGACATCAATAAAAGCTTCCCGGGTGATGAATTCACAGGCAGCTATTTCTCCGCGTTTGAGTTCGTTTGTGGGGGCGGCGGGCAGTTTGTAGCCTTGGCCTACAACAAAATCATAAATTTCCTCATAGGTTGCGGGGCTTGCTTTTTTGCTTATTTTTTTCAGCACTTCCCTGCTATCCGGTTGTGATAAATCTAACATTATCGGCTCCTCTTGTTCATTGAAAAACAATCGAAGACCCTTTCTGCTTCTATCTGCAATGCAAATTTTGCCATCGGGGTAAACGCCGATCAGACGACCTCCGTTGACCATTTTTGAGGCTTTTTTCAAAAGTCTATACCCTTTGTCCATCAGTCTTTGTTCTATTTCTTTCCACTTGAAAACTCCCATCTGATATTTGTCGATTGATAGGGAATTACTGATTTCAACGATGCCGTTATCAAAATCTTCTTTTAGGCGGTTTAGGCAGACTTCCAGCTCCCTGATGAGAGGTTCTTGTTCTTTGTTGAGTGTTCGAACGAGGTATTCGCCGGTTTTTTCGGAATATTGTGCGCCTTTTTCCATGCCCGCAGCGGTTTGGAGTTGCTGCATAATTGTGAGAACGGCGGATTTATTTTCCTGCAGAGTGTCTTCTATTTGCTGTGGGATTTCTGAGGTGACTCCGCGTGCAATCAGCTCCAAAGCCGCTTTTTGGACTTCGGGAGTGACTTTGCCGGGTTTTATGTTTTCGCCTGACATGTGTTTAAATAAAAAGGGGGTTATCGTACATATTTTTTGTTGATTTGTCAATTAGGCGGGAGTGGGGGCTTGACTTATTTTTTGGAAATGTTATTTTGCTCGTCCAAATAATAATAATTTATGGGTTTAGATAATATTGATTGGGAAGAACAAGGAGATTTAGACAACGGAGAAGGATTTTCTGCGGAAGAAATACCGGAGGAAAAAGAGAAAATTATTGTAAATATGGGATTTGCCAAGGTTCATATAAATTCTGTTGTTGATGATTTCCTCGTTCCTAAAGAGAAATTTGCAGGGCTCAAATGGACAGTGAGTAAAGGTGGATCTTTTTCAATAAAAGTTCCCGAGGGATACTATAAATCAACTTATTTTGGGTATTGGATAAATCTAGCTGAAAAGAGGCGAAGTAGTACTGACAACAGGGCTTCAAAGAGTATTGCAAAAGAACTACTAAAATCTTCGCTTGAACATATTTCGAAACTGATTATGGGGCAAATTGCGAAGCGTCTTAATGAAAAAAGGGAGCAAGCTAGGGAATCTCGTTCTTTTACCACTAGAAACCGGAAGCGGACAATTGATTCCAGAATAGATGCTCATTTCGATATCCAAACGATTGATGATGATGAGGATATTCCGGAAAGAATAGCCTCTTCTTTAAAAAATCAGATTCTCAAAACGAGGAAGCGGTTTTAGTCTTTGGCGATTGGGTGTAGGATGGGGGCATGGAATATGCAGAGCTTTCACCTGAGGAAGATAGGGTTATTGTGGGGAAGGGAACCGAGGCTCCTTTCTCTGGGGAGTTTGATAAATTTGATAAGGCCGGGACGTATCTGTGCAAGAGGTGCGGGGCTGAGTTGTATCGGTCTGAGGATAAATTTGATGCGGGGTGCGGGTGGCCGAGTTTTGATGATGAGATTGAGGGAGCGATTCGGAGGGAAACGGATGCCGATGGGGTGAGGACGGAGATTTTGTGCGCGCGGTGTGGGGCGCATTTGGGACATGTGTTTGAGGGGGAGGGGTTGACCGAGAAGAATGTGAGGCATTGTGTGAATTCGATTTCTATGAAATTTGAACCGAAAAATAATGAATAAAGCAATGTTTGCGGGGGGATGTTTTTGGGGAGTTGAGCATCTGATGAAACAGCTACCGGGCGTTGTGGCAACGCGTGTGGGGTATAGCGGTGGAGAAAAGCTGTCTCCTGTTTATGAAGAGGTTTGCGCGGGCGGCACAGGGCATTTTGAGGTGGTTGAAGTGGAGTTTGATCCGAAAAAAATAAATTATGAAGATTTGCTGAAGTTCTTTTTTGAAATTCATGACTTTGAGCAGGCAAACGGGCAAGGGCCGGATATCGGGGAGCAGTATTTATCGCGGATTTTTTATTTTGATGAGGATCAGAAAAAGGTGGCTGAACGGATCATTGAAGAGCTTAACGATAAAGGCTTTGAAGTACAGACAAAACTTTTGCCCGCCGGTAAATTTTGGGAGGCCGAGCAGTATCATCAAGACTATTATTCCAAAACGGGAAAGACCCCTTACTGCCATCTCCGCAGGAAGATATTCTAAAGGCGGCCTATTCGTGCTATAAATATTGCATGATTTTTGTGAATAATTTTGATCCGGTTTTGCTGGAGTTTGGGAGCCTGCAGGTGAGGTGGTATGGGCTTTGTTTTGTTGTGGGGTTAAGTTTGGGATATTTGGTTATAAGGTGGGCGTTTAAAAAGGAAGGACTTAAGATGGAGGATTTGGAAAGTGTGGCGTTTTATCTGTTTGTTGGGTTGATTGTGGGGGCAAGGCTGGGGCATGTGCTGTTTTATGATTTTAATTATTTTTGGAGGCATCCTTTGGAAATTCTGATGATCTGGAATGGGGGGCTTGCCAGCCATGGCGCAGCTATCGGGCTGCTGATTGCTTATTTGCTGTGGCTGAAGATTCACAAAAAAAAGTTTGTTCAATATATTGACGCTTTGGTGCTGGGATTTCCGTTGGTGGCAGGGTTTGTGCGGATCGGGAATTTTTTCAATTCGGAAATTGTGGGATATAAGACCGGCGGGGATTACGGTGTGGTGTTTGCGAGGTTGGGGGAGGATTTTGCCAGACATCCCGCTCAGCTTTATGAGTCTTTGTTGAGTTTTACGATTTTTGCCGTGATGATTTTTGTTTATGTGAATTATCGGGATCGGCTTAAACCTTTGTTTTTTGTGTTTTTGTATATGGGGTTGTATTTTGGCGGGCGATTTTTTCTCGAATATACAAAAGACCTTCATGTGTTTAGTTCCGATTTCCCTTTGAGTATGGGCCAGGTGTTGAGCATTTTGCCGGTGTTGCTGACTGTTGGCTATGCAATTTATTATCCTAAAATTTCAAAACGATGAGTGCTAGTATTTTTCATGAAAAGGGGACGGTTTTGCAGGTGGGAGAAGTTGTGAAGGTGCAGAAGAGTGATGGAACTGTGGTGGATGTCCAGAACGATGCCTATGAAAATCCTTACGGAATGCAGTTTGAGTCCGGGGATAAGGTGATGCTTTATTCGCAGGAGGGGGGAGCGGGGTATTTTATCCAGGATTATTGGCATTTGGATGGCATTGTTTTGTGGTCGATTGTTTTTTTGGTGGCTGTTGTGGGGATCTTTGGGAAGGCGG
>JAHIRL010000012.1 GCA_018818755.1 Patescibacteria group bacterium | reverse complement strand
AGGAGAACGGTTAAATAGAAGGCTACTCCATACAAAGCGACGGGGAAGCCAAACATTGTGCTGTACTCGCTGTTGGCGACGGTGTCGCATCCTTCAAAAACTATACAGTTTAAACCTGTGCCGTAATAGTGCTCGGCGGTGAGGTAGCTGGCATCGAACAATCCTAAAAAGGCTACTATTATTATTGCCCAAACTAACTTATTTAAGGGCTTCTCGGATGAGTGTTCTAAACTGCTCATGGTCTTTTGGATTATTGATTAGTTCCCCGTTGAGGAAAAAACTTGGTGTGTAGTAGAGGCCCATATCTTCGGCACTGTCTAAATCGGTTTGAACTTTGGCGCGGAGGGTTCGGGACTCGTAGTCGAGGCTGAATTGTTCAAGATCCAGTCCGAGAGTGGTGGCGAAATCGGAATATTCATTAAATGGGTTTGCGCTTGAGGCCCATTTGTTTTGTTTTTCGAAAAGAAGGTCGTGCATTTCCCAAAACTTGCCCTGTGATCCTGCGGCTTCAGCGGCGTAGGCGGCGGGTAGAGCGTTGTCGTGGATGGAAGTGAGCGGATAGTGACGATAAGCGAAGGCGATGTGATTACCAAATTCTGCAACAATATCATTTGTCATCTCGGCAAAATAGGCGCAAGCCGGGCATTCGAAATCGGAATATTCTATTAAAATTACTTCTGCTTCGGGATTGCCCTGAATGTGATCCTGGTCGGTGAGGGCGTTGGCTAGGGGGATTTGGATAGTATCGGGTGTGGCCAGTTTTGTAGCTATGTACATTGTCAAAACAATCGCGCAGACCCACTTTATCCAAAATTTTGTGCTTTTTTTCATGGCGTCAAAATACAGCAAATTTGAAAAATGAGCCAGAAAAATTGTGTTAGACTTTATACCTTTTTTTAAAGTGTTGCTTTACAACATGCTTTAATTCGGTGTCTTCAATGGGGAGAGGTTCTACTCCGGTAAAGGGGCATTTTCCATGAATTTCACATGATTTTGAATCCAGTCCCATTGGTGTCAGAGCAAAAACGCAAAGTTGTTTTATCTGATCAATTTCCTCTCCCAACTTTGCCTCTATTTTCCTGTATTCCTGAGGATATACATATTCAGCATTAAGGGCACACATTAGTGTAGCCGTGGGCACCATGATTGGATTGTCACCACGGATGGCGGCTTGGGCTATGTCCCTATCAATTTCATTCCGAGGGCGCCTGTCATGAACTCCTAGTGTTTTACTCATATTGTTAAAATTAAGGATAGAGGCTATTATTGTCCCGTTTTTTAAATTTTGCAAATGAAAATTCGTCCGCCCGCTGTGGCGAACCAGTTTTATCCGGGGAATGCGCATAGCTTAAAGCAGGCTGTGCTGGAAGCTTTGGCGGAGGCGCCTGGGTTTGAAGTGCCCGGGAATCTAAAGGCGGTAATTGTTCCACACGCTGGTTATAAATATAGTGCGGGTATTGCGGCGCATTGTTATAAGCTTTTTAAGGGTTTGGCTCCGGGGATTAGGTGGAAAGTTCTTTTGTTGGGGCCGAGTCATCATGTGCCTTTTGGAGGTGCGGCGGCTAGTGAGTTTGAGAAATGGGAAACGCCGCTGGGGGAGGTTGTAGTGCGGGATATTCGAGATGAGATAGGTGAATGTGAAAATATTGCTGATGTTCCAGGGGCGAGCGATAGCGAGCATTCATTGGAGGTGCAGTTGCCTTTTTTACAGATGGTTTTGGGAGATTTTGAGCTTTATCCGCTGATGCTGGGAAGTGTGCGCGGGGATATTTTGGGGGAAGAGTTGAGTGAGTTTGTGGCAAGGCCGGATGTGATTGTGGTGGTGAGTAGTGATTTGAGCCATTTTATGCCGGGGAATAAGGCTCGTGAGCTGGATTTGGCAACAAGTAAGGCAATTTTGGATTTGGATATTGAAAGATTTGCGGAGGTGGGTGATGCCTGTGGACGAATGGGGATTGTTACGCTGATGTATCTGGCGAAAAAGTTGGGCTGGAAGGGAAAAATGCTAAAATATGCCAATAGTGGAGATGTGACAGGAGATTATTCAAAAGTTGTGGGCTACGGTGCTTATGCTTTTATCAATTGAATCTTGGGCCAAAAAGATCGAGCTTTTTTAATGTGAAAAGCTTTTTATCAATCCGTTCTTTGAGCTGATCAAGTTGGGAAGTTAAAGGAGAAAGATATTTTGCGAAATCATTTATTTGGTCTATAAATTCTGTTTGTGAATATATTTTTGCTAATGATGTTTCTATTTGTTTGGATAGTTCGCCTAGCTGTTTTTCATTAAAGTCATCTATTTTTAGTTCTGTTATTGTTTTTTCAAGTAGCTTTGCGCTTTTTTTTATGTGGTCCAGGTCAAGTTCCATTGTTTCTTGAATGATTGTAATTTTGAGCAAATTTGGTTCTTTTTCCTGATCTGCGGAATCTTGAAGGACTTGATCCACTTTTTGACTTTGAGAATGCTGAATACTTTGAGACTTTGGTACTCCTACATGGGTATTTTTCATTTTAGCTGAGACATAAGATCCAACTGTGTTGGGATTTAGAGAAGGGTTGTTGACACACAAATCATTGATAAAATCTTGTACCGTGGCTTGCGGTTTTTGGGATTGATATTTAAAAAAACGATTTTCCAGTTCGGTAGTGCGATTTTCCACACTCATCGAGGCCCAGGAATCTTCTAATTGGATGTTTGGTTTATTCATAGTGTCCAATTAATCAATATCCGGACATTTTTTTATAACCATTTCTTTGTATTCATCAAGAATGTCCGTGAATAGAGATAGGTATGAGTTTCTGTTCAGATTGTCGGGAATGTTCAATGTGGCTCCGGTGAATGCCATTGCTATTTTTGAGATTGTTTTGTGAATATTTTCATATCCTTTATGAGGATCTTCAATCTCTGTATTTAAGGGCACCTGGGCCAAAGCTTTTTTAATCGGAGTTTTCAGAGTTTTTAATACTGCTTTGCATTTTTCATCTTTGCGGATGTCCAGTTCAAAAGTTTTTCCGAAAGCTTCAAATTCAACCAAAAAATCATCCTCGTCACCTTCGAGATTTCGGATTGTTTCAAGTTCGCTATTGATTCTCTCTTCCTGCAAGTGTTCACGAATTGTTTTTTCGAGGCCAAAAAGACGATTTATCACCCGATTTCTGAATTCCCCCGTGGTTATGCATTCAAGTCTTTTGACCCAAAAATCGGCAATTTTCTCTCTAAAATTTCTAATTTCATCAAGATCTTTTTGGCTGATTTTTTTAAGATCTGTAAAGATGGCTCGTTCAAATTTAGCAATAAATTGTTCCACCGTTTCAATATTGTCATCTCCAATTTCTATTACAAAAGGTTTGCTTAAGATGGTGAGCGTTATGGTTGGGATTGGCAGGCGAACTATTTCACGGACGCGTGAGCTTTGTGTCTTTTGTACCTCCGGGATCATGCGCCTGTCATCCGCCTGGGGTTTTGGCCTTTGATAATTTGTCCAATTTTCCGATCGATTGAGTTTTATGTTCATGCTATTTCTGGTTATTGTTATTTTTTTGGACTTGATTTGAAAACTATACTGAATTTATGATTTCCTCCGCTTCCTCCTCCAAAAATTTTTGTGCTTATTTCTCTGTTGATTTCTGTAGGAATTAGTTTTGTAGGATCATGTCTCTCAATCCATTGCCTATGTATTGCACTTCCTTGTGCAGATCTTAGTAATTTGGGGATTTTTGCCTTGCCTACCTTAAAGGCCTCGGCGAATGCGTTTGCAAAATCCTGCGCATTTAACTCGGGATATGTTTCTTGCATTGCCCTAAAATATCCAAATATTAACTTTTCCAGGTCTCCTGATATGGGGCCTCTGGAAAGTATTAACTGCGCCAACTTTTGGCAGTCTTCATTATCTTTTAATTCTTGCGCTATTATACAGACTAAAGTGGGTTCGTCTCTCTCTATCATTTGGAAAATAATTAAGGATCGTGATGTTAACAAATGCTAGGACGAAACGCAAGATGATTTTTGTCAATGTTGCGGATGGGGGCGGCTGGTTCTATATTGGGGGTATGGAAAAGGCGACACAGCAATATTTGTTGGGGGTGGCGAAAGCCGCGATTATGGGGGGAGCGGTTTCGGAAGCTTGCGATGATCCTGTTTTGCGAGAGAAGCGCGGGGTTTTTGTGACTTTGAGTGAGGAGGGAGGTTTGCGGGGATGTATCGGGAATATTATGCCGGAGTATCCGCTTGGGGAGGCGGTTATGCGCAATGCGAGGGCGGCGGCGTTTGAGGATTCGCGGTTTGAGCCGGTGCGTGAAGATGAATTCGAGTTGCTGGAGATTGAAATTTCGGTCTTGAGTGTGCCGGTGCGGGTTGCTTATGAGGGAGAGGAAGATTTGATTGAGAAGGTGCGGGGCAAGGGAGTTGTGATTGAACTGGATGGGCATGTTGCCACATATCTTCCGCAGGTTTGGGAAGAGTTGCCGGAGCCGGTACAATTTTTGTCTTCTCTTTGCATGAAGGCTGGGCTTGAGGCGGGGGAATGGAAGAGGGGGGAACTTGAGGTGAAGGTTTATGAGGTGGAAAAGTTTTAGGAGTTTTGGCAATGGATTTGTGGGGTCTGTTTTTGACAAAGTGTGCGGATTTGTTTTAAGTTTTGTATAGATCTTTGAAAATTCGGAAAAGCTCTTGAGGCGCAGCATTATGCTGTTGCCTTTATCCTAAAAGCGGGAAATAAAGGTCCTTATGTAATTCTTTTGTCTAAAAAGGGTTGGGAAGGGTTTTTATTACAATATACTTCGGGCGCGAAAGCGCTATCTTTTTAAAACTAACCAATATAGGTATGCCAAGTTTTGAGTTGCTTGCGATTATTTGTTTAATCGCTCTTGCTTTTGGGGATTTGTTTGTGGGGGTTGTTAATGACGCGGTGAATTTTTTAAATTCGGCTATCGGCTCAAAAGTTTCAAGCAAAAAAGTGATTATCGGGGTTGCTGCTGTGGGAATTTTGATCGGAGCGACTTTTTCGGACGGGATTATTGAGGTTGCCAGAAAAGGGATTTTTCATCCGGAAATGTTCGGGGCAACCGAGGCGATTATTATTTTTACAGCGGTGGCGTTTGCGGACATTATTTTGCTTGATCTGTACTCGACTTTCGGACTGCCGACTTCGACAACGGTTTCGCTGGTTTTTGAACTTTTGGGGGCGGCCTTTATTCTGGCTCTATGGAAAATGGGTGGAATTAGTGAGGCCTGGACTGTTATTAACAGTGAATCGGCCATTAAAATTATTGTGGGAATTGTGATGTCTATCGGTGTGGCTTTTGTGGCCGGGCTGGTGGTGCAGTTTTTGACGCGATTGTGGTTTAGCTTTGATTATAAAGAAAAATTTAAGAGGTGGGGTGGGGTTTGGAGTGGAATTGCTTTGAGCTGTCTGGTTCTTTTTGTTTTGATGAAAGGAGCGGCGCATGCGAGTTTTATGACCGGGGATGTGAAAGAGTGGATTGGGGCGCATACTTTTGGAATTTTGGGGGGAGCGTTTGTGATTTTTTTGGTT
>JAHIRL010000109.1 GCA_018818755.1 Patescibacteria group bacterium | reverse complement strand
AGTGTGCGTAAGCCTAGTGCGAAAATGATCGCCCCTATCAAAACTAAAGACCTGAGTCTTTTTATCCAATCTCCGAAAAGCCTTACAGTGAATAACTCTTTCCTTATCTTTTTGAAAACATGGACGATCCATTTCCTCGGCCTCCTTGTGAACCCGGCCAACACTTTTTGAGCTTAATACAGCCCTTTTATTAAGGTACTTCTCCTCAATCTCCTCTAGTATTTGTTTGGAATTTTTCATTAATTATGGTATACTATAAAAACAGAATAAAAACAAAAACTTATGACAACAGATTCAAACCTTCACCCTTCGGCCCAGTTCGTAAACAAAGTGTTGAACGCTGAAGTTTATCCCCGTATTCGCCAAAAACAGGAAAACGGGAAAAGCCTGCTCGAAACCGCTAATGAAATTTTGGAAAAACCCGGAGACCAGGACGATACAGAAACAATCGAATTTCGAATAGCGATGCGTGACGAGATCGAAGTTGCCAATGAAAGAATAAAGACAGAAGCCATCGACGAGGACACCAAAACCAAAAAACTTCGCACCATAAATAACTTTGGCAATCAGTTAGCGTCCAATGTTAAGCACAAGAAGGACTAAACTTTTGAATGGGGAAATGCTAGAATTTACCCATGACCATCAAGAAATACATTAAGGATTTTTTGGAATACCTCGAAGTTGAAAAAAACCGCTCCCCCAAAACAGTAGAAAACTACACCCACTACCTCAAACGCTTTGTGGATTTTTTAGCTGAAGATATTCGTCCGCGCGATCTCACTCTCCAAAAAGTCCACAATTACCGCCTCTACCTCAACCGATTCCTAGACGACAAAGGTCGCACCCTCGGAGTAAAAACCCAAAACTACCATGTGATAGCCCTGCGCGCTTTCCTGAAATATTTGAGCAAGAACGACATTGCCACCCTCGCTCCAGAAAAAATCGAGCTGAGCAAGATCCCCGAGCGCACGGTAGAGGTGCTTTCCCGTGAAGAAATCGATAGGCTTTTCGAAGCCGTAGATCTCGCCAAAGCCCAAGGCCACCGAGACGCCGCCATCCTCGAAACTCTCTACTCCACGGGCCTACGCGTGAGCGAACTGCACAACCTAAATCGCGAACAGGTAGACCTCAAACGCAGAGAATTTATGGTCCGCGGAAAAGGCTCCAAGCCCCGCGTAGTTTTCTTATCTGAGCGCGCCGCCAAAAAAATCGAAAAATACCTGCGTCAACGCGACGACAATTTTAAGCCCCTCTTCATCAACGCCCTCAAATCCAAAGACATCCTCGCCGACGACGAAAAACGCCTCTCCCGCGTTTCCATCGAAAACATCGTCCGTCGCTATGCCCTCCGCGCCGGCATCATCAAAAAAGTCACCCCCCACACCCTGCGCCACAGCTACGCCACCGAACTTCTTATCAACGGCGCCGACATCCGCTCCGTCCAATCCCTCCTCGGCCACAGCTCCATCACTACCACCCAAATCTACACCCACCTCACGGATAAGCGGTTGCGAGAGACGCACGAAAAGTTTCATAAATAAATCCCAGTCCTACCCCTCTTGGGCAGAGGGCAGAGAAAGTAGACCACAAAACATCTTGCAAAAAATACCAAACTTTCCCCGGGGATTTCTCAACAAAACAAAAATTGACTTAACTGTTGCCACGCATTATCATAACAAATGAAAACTAATCAAGAAAAATGACTAAAATTGCAGTAAAAAGTGTCGTGTGGAAAGAAGATAAATATTATGTTGCTCAATGTTTAAGTGTTGATGTTTCGAGTTTTGGTGATAATAAAAAAGAAGCTCTGGAAAATTTGAACGAAGCACTGGAACTCTATTTCGAAGATACAAAAGCTCCAAAAATCACAAAAGTTTATAGGCCGGAAATAGTGTCGAAATCTTTAAACTATGCCTAAACTATACTCTTCAAATCAGATAATAAAAATTTTAGGCAAAAAGGGTTTTATTTTTATCTCTCAAAAAGGAAGCCATGCTAAATTTCGTAAAAAGAGTAGGCCAACATTAACTGCAATCATACCAACAAGTAAAAAAGAAATTCCCTACGGTACTTTTAGGTCAATACTTAGACAAGCAAACCTCACAGAAGAAGAATTTAAGAAAAAGTAACTCCATGATATAATCTCCTCATGATCACCCTCAAAGACATCAAAAAAGCCTACGGTCACACTCGCGTCCTAAACGGGATTTCATTCAAAGTTAAAGCTGGAGAATTCGTTTCAATAATCGGTCCATCCGGAGCCGGAAAATCCACGCTCATCGATGTGCTCATCGGTGCCGCCAAAATCGATAGCGGCGAGATAGCCATTGACGATTTTATCGTAAACGAACTTAGCCCTGAGCAGATTCAGGATTATCGCCGCAATATCGGAATAGTCTTCCAGGATTTCAAGCTCCTCCCCAAAAAAACCGTTTTTGAAAATACTGCTTTTGCCCTGGAGGTTTGCGGATATAAAGACAAATTTATCAAAGAACGCACAACATCTGTGCTCAAAATATGCGGACTGGAAAATCAAAGAAACTCCTTCCCTCATCAACTTTCGGGAGGAGAAAAGCAAAGAACCGCAATCGCCAGAGCTCTCGTCCACGCACCGGATCTTCTAATAGCAGATGAACCCACCGGAAATCTCGACCCCGACAACGCCCTCGCCCTAGCAAAATTATTGCAAAAAATTAACAAAGAAGGTACAACTATTCTCCTAGCCACGCACAACAAAGAAATCGTCAATGCCCTGCGTCGCAGAGTAATCGAAATTGAAGACGGAAAAGTTATTGGAGACAAAGCCTGTGCCGGCTACAAAAAAGATCTAACCGATTAAAAAATGGCTACATACAAAGACTCGGGGGTAGACATTGATCTGGGCGATAAGTGTTCCGCCATCGCTTACACCGCCGCCAAAAATACCTTTAAAGGACGCGCGGGAATGCTCGGCCAGCCAGTCACCGAAGACGGAGGATTTACCGGTCTCCTAGACATGGGCGAATATTACCTCGTACAGAATGATGACGGAGTGGGAACAAAAATCGACATTGCTCAGCACTTGGAAAAATTCGACACCCTTGGATATGATTTGGTAGCCATGGTTGCAGATGACGCCGCTTGCATTGGAGCTGAAACAATTTCCATTAGCAACACCCTGGATGTAAATAATCTAAATGAAAAATGGGTACAGGGATTGATGGGTGGACTGGAAAAAGCAGCCCTGGAACACAAAATTGTTATTCCGGGTGGAGAGATCGCCGAGCTTGGAAATAGCCTAAACTCTTGGGTTTGGAACGCCACGGCTGTCGGAGTTGTGGATAAAGATAAAGTTATAACAGGAGAAAAGATCCAAGCAGGAGACAAAATTATCGGGCTAAAATCGGACGGATTCAGATCCAACGGATTCTCCCTGGTTCGCTATGTCCTCAAAGAAAAATTTGGTAAAGATTGGCCAAACGAAAAATATGATCAAAACAAGACTTGGGGCGAAGTTGTCCTAACTCCTTCAAGGATATACTCCAGTTTGATAATGGATCTGCATGGTCGCCACAAAGAAACCCCAAAAGCCGAGCTCAAAGGAATAGTTCATGTAACTGGTGGGGGGATTCAGGGGAATCTTGATCGACTCCTCAAAAAAACCGCTTTCAAAGCTGATCTAAATGCCCTGCCAACTCCACACGAGCCAATGCAAAGACTCATAGAATTTGGCAATATCCCCAAAGAAGAAGCCTACCGAACCTGGAATATGGGAGTGGGAATGATTTTAGTATCCAATGATGTGGAAAAGATAGAAGAGGCGTGTAAGACGCATGGGATTGAGATGAGTGTGATTGGGGAGGTGGTATAGATATCCTTGTTTAGTCCTTGCAATTAGACTTAATTAGTATTAAAATACACCCTTGTCACTAATTAACACTTATGTCAGGAAAATACAATTTTGGCGTAGTTGGTTATTGTCCACCTTCACATTTCGACGAAGATGAGGCAAAAATAATGATCAATAAAGGTTTTGACCAAATTTCTACAAATCACCCAGATGCAGAAATTAACATTGTATCAGGCTTAACAAATGTTGGAGTCCTTGCAATTGCCTATGAAGAGGCTCAAAAGCGTGGGTGGAAAACATCTGGTATAGCTTGTAAAAAAGCTGAAGAATATCCTTTATTCCCCGTTGATGATAAAAAAATAGTGGGTGAAAATTGGGGAGATGAAAGCCAGACTTTCATCAATTCCATCGATGGAATTTTAAGAGTAGGTGGTGGTCCTCAATCAAAACAAGAAGTGAGACTAGTTCGGGAAAAAGGTGGAGAAGTTATTGAATTCGAGTTGGCTCTCATTACTGAAGAAACAAGAGAGAAAATTTCAGATTTATAATTCTGATTATAAGCCTGACCACTCACAAAAATATTTACTCCCCCCATTTAAACATCTAACATTTTTGTTAAGTTTTTGTTAGAACTTTTTGCTACAACAGATTGGTCACCTAATCCAAAAAATCATGACCAATCCAATTAAGCTTGCAGATTTTCCTTTACTTCTCCAGCAAATCTACAACCCTCCCCGCCAACTCTACTTCCGCGGAAATCCGAACATTCTCAAAAAAACGCTCATCGCAATTGTTGGCACCAGAAAATTTTCCGACTACGGCAAACACATCACCAAGCAAATTATTCTCGATCTCTCGATTCTCGATGTTGCAATTGTTTCCGGTCTTGCCAAAGGAATCGACACCATCGCTCACCGCGAAGCCATCAATAATTCTCTCCCCACAATAGCTATTCTCGGCAACGGAATCGACGAAATCTATCCCCGACAAAATGAAGCTCTGGCCCAAGAGATCATCAAACAAGGTGGCTTAATTCTTTCCGAACACGGCCCCAAAACTCCACCTCGCGCTTTCCACTTTCCTCTACGAAACCGCATCATCTCCGGACTATCCATCGCCACCCTCGTAATTGAATGCCCAATAAAATCCGGAGCCCTAATCACTGCAAAATACGCCTTGGAGCAAGGGCGCGAGATTTTTACCGTTCCCGGTGATATTGATCTGCCCAATTCCCAGGGCCCAATCACTCTCCTCCAAAACGGTGCCGCCTACCCGGTACGCAATGGCAGAGAAATTATCGAGATCATCCAAAAACAGCCACACCTTTTCGAAAGCTTCCAAAAAACCAATAACCCACTAGACCATTTACGGCTCAGTCTTGGGGAAAAAATCCTTCTTTCTCAACTCAGCCCCACCCGTCCACGCAGTCTGGAACTCCTCCAAAAAAAGACAGACCTTAAAGCTCAGGAATTTTTAGAGGCACTTTCCCTTTTAGAAATTCAGAATTTAGTTACAATGAGAGACAAGAAATACTTGAGAAATATCTGATAATGCATAAAATCCGAACCCATCACAGCCATCCCAAAGGACGCACTTTTTCCTGGATGGTCCTGATTTTTGGTCTTAGCATCAGCTTAATTCAGCCAATTTTTCCAAATTTTGTAAAAGAAGTTGTTGGCACAAACGAGATGGTTTCACTTTTCTATGCGGCCATGGCCATCGCTATGCTTTTAGCGGCAATCCTCAGTACAGTTCTCTTTAGTAAGGTAGAAAGAACCACAATCATCAAATGGGGATTGATAATCTCTGCCGTGATATTCTTCTCTTTCATTTTTGTAAATCGCATCAGTGAGCTATCCATTCTTCAAGCAGTCAAAGTTTGGGTAAAACTCTTTATTTTAATGGCCCTTTCTTTATTTGTGCGGGACTTTACAAAAAATCAGAACTTAGGCCAAGAAGAGGGAGTTTTTTACAAATTCCACAACATCGGACTTATGGCTGGGCCAGTCATCGGCGGATTTTTAGCAGTATATTATAATTACGAATTTATTTTTATCCTAGCCGCCCTAATAGCCTTCCTTGGATATTTATATTTCTATCATCAACATATCATCCAGAAACATCCCGCAATTGTTAATCGCAAAAAAACCAACCCCCAAAAACTACTAAAAAATATTTCAAAATTTTTCAAGAATCCCGATCGCGCAAAAGCCTACATAGTTACCTTAATTCTGATGATCTGGTTTTCCTTCAAGCTTCTCTATGTTCCCCTTTATGTTGTAAGCGAGGGATATAAAGCAAGCGTTAGCGGCTTGGTTTTAGCATTGAGCATTTTGCCCTTGATCCTCTTGGAAGTTAAGATCGGGAAATATGCCGACAAAAAAGGAATTCGAATCCCAGTTGTTTATGGTTTTTTACTCCAGGGAATACTACTATTTGCAATCTTCCTCAACCCAATTGCCTGGATAAATTTCATTCTACTGATTCTTATTGGTATAGGTTCAGCGATGATAGAGCCGCTCCAGGAATATTATCTTTTCAAACACCTACCCAAAGAAGAAGAGGATGAACTTTACGGGATCTATATGACAGCCGATCCGCTTGCTTACTTCCTAGCCCCCGCACTTGGAGCTCTATCTTTATATTTTCTTCCCTTCAATTACCTCTTCCTTTTTGCGAGTGTAGTATTTTTCCTAACTGGAATTTGGGCATCAAAATCCCTCAGGGCACCTAGATGCTAACATTTGTCACCCTGTAAATCTCTTCCATTGTAGTTTCCCCTTGAGCAACCTTCATAAATCCATCTTCCCTCATGGTAATTAAACCGTTTTTTCTTGCGGCCATAATCACATCCACACTACTGGCCTCATTCAAGATCAATCTTTTCATTGTTTCATCAAGCACAATCAGCTCTGTCAAAACCATTCGCCCCTTATACCCGGTATGACTACATTTTTCACAACCCTGAGCCTTCGGCACCTGAGTTGGAATTTCCACCTTAATATTTGAATTTATCTTACTTAGCCCCCCAAGAACCTTTTCCATATCAGCTCTCTCAGATTCCTTTATATCCTCCATTCCATGACAATCCGGACAAACTTTTCTCACCAACCGTTGGGCGATAATAGTATCCAAAGCCGAAGACACCACATATCTTGGCAATCCCATGTTTATCAGCCTCGGAATCGCCTCAATAGCACTATTTGTATGCAGGGTACTAAGTAGCACATGACCGGTCAATGCCGCCTGTGCCGCAGTTTCAGCCGTTTCCAAATCCCGGATTTCTCCAAGCATTATAATATCCGGATCCTGGCGCAAAACCGCCCTAAGGCCGCTTGCAAAAGTATAGCCTCGCTTTTCATTGATCTGACTATGAGTGATTCCCGGCAATTGATACTCCACCGGATCCTCCAGTGTAATAACTTTATTCTCCGGCGTGTTCATTTTTTGAAGCATAGAATAGAGAGTGGTCGTTTTACCCGAACCGGTAGGTCCTGTACAAAGAACCATTCCGTGCGAAATCTTGGAAGACGCTTCAATTTTTTTAAGAGCAAGCCCCTGAAATCCAAGCTTATCAAAATCAATAAACTCCTTTTTTGGAATCAAAAATCTGCAAACAAAAGATTCTCCGGACGGAGTGGGGATGGCATTTGCACGAACATCAATCTTTTGTTCATTAAACATAAAATCAAAACGCCCATCCTGCGGAATATTACTCACATTCAACTGCATCTTACACTTATATTTAAGCTGATTTAGAATATTCTTGTAGGTAGCCGGTTTTATCTCAAAAACCTGATGCAACATTCCATCAATCCTAAAGCGTACAAGCACAGTATTTGGGAAGGGTTCGTAATGGGCGTCGGAAGCGCCGGTTTTAGCCGCAGCGATATTCAACATATTCAAGGCTTCCTCAGCCACAGCCACATCCAACTTAGCAGGTAGAGAACTCAAATCTTCAAGCTCTTTCTCATAAGTTCCAATCTTTTCAACATTTTCAACAATATCCAGTTTCTTATATTGAGGAGTTTTACCATAAGCTTTAAGCGCATAATCAATCCCCGCCGTAGAAGCAAGATTCAATAGGACCGTATAACCTGCGTCCTGCAGAGATTTAATCACGGCTCTGGTTTCCGGTTTATTCGGATCCTCCACAACCAGTTTTAAATCCTTACCATTTTTATAATAGGGGATCATTCGCCCACCCTGTGCCTGCTCAACAGTAATAAGCTTAAACACATCCGGATTAAGTGGAGCCTTTTCTATATCCAAATAAGGAACTTTAGAATCGAGAGCCAACTTCATCGCCGCCTTTTCCTGAAACTCACGATTCACCCTATCAACCCCATTCGCCGCCCCCGTACCAGGTACAGCAACATCATCAGTTTTGATGGGTTGAGTAAGTAAATCCTTTTTATTATCACTTGTTATAGAGTCTGCCATAAATTTAGATTCTTAGGTTCTAAGATATCTAAGTATTATAGCAGAAGATTAAGCTTTTTTCAATGCTTCATAGATAGCTTTGGCACCTTTCTCGTCAATTCCCTCCACCTCAGCGAAATCTTTGGCACTAAGTCCTTTTATTTGCTCAACAGAACTTAAATTAGCCGCCTCAAGCTTTTCTATCAGCTTCTTATTAAGATCAAGATCCTTTACCTCTTTAGCCTTAGCCTCTTCTTTCGCTTCTTTCTCCTCTTTCTTAGCCTCATCCATATCAGAAACATCAAGCACATCTATCTCCCAATTGGTCAAAATTGAAGCAAGCCTAACATTTTGTCCCTGTTTTCCAATCGCCAGCGGCCTTTGATCCGATTCCACATAAACCTTTGCTCTTCTCTCTTTTTCAAACAATCTAATAACTGCAGTTTTAGCCGGAGCAAGTGAAGTCTTAATAAAATCCTCCATTTTCTCTGACCATTGAATAATATCTATCCTCTCGCCGTTAAGTTCCTCCATGATATTTTGGACACGCACGCCTTTCTGCCCCACACATGAACCGATTGGATCAATCTTCTCATCACTCGAGGAAACAGCCACTTTACACCTAACACCGGGTTCTCGTGCAATTGCCTTAATCTCCACAAGGCCTGATTTTACTTCAGGAATCTCGAGTTCAAGAAGTTTACGAACCAAATTT
>JAHIRL010000108.1 GCA_018818755.1 Patescibacteria group bacterium | reverse complement strand
GTAAAGTCGGAGAACTGCTCCGTCACATTTTGTGAGGAGGGCGAGGGCGCTTATTATAAGGTTGGATAAGTTTTTAAGCGATTCGTCTGAGGCCGCGGCGTTGGAGATTTCGTAGATGTAGTCGATTTGGCGCTTTTGGAGGCCGAGTTCTTTGTAGGCATCTTGGATGGTTTCGAAACGCTTTTGCAGTTCGGAATTTACTCGTTTTTGGTTTGTTATATCACGGTAAATCACGAGGTATCCGACAAAACGATTGCTTTGGGTGCTTACTTTTGTGATTGTCATCGAAACATCTATTAGGTCTCCGGATGCGGTTTGACGCTTTGTTTCAATATTTTTCAAATAGGTTTTTCGGCTTACTTCTTCAAGAATTTCTTTTCCTTCGGCTTGTTTATCTTTGGGAATGATCAATTGGGCGATTGTCTTATTGATGGTTTCGGCTTCTTTGTATCCGAACATTCTTGCCGCTCCGCTACTCCAAAGTTGAATTTTCCCTAATTTGTTTAGAACTATAATCGCTTCCGCGGAATTTCTGACAATCTGCTCGGCGATTTTTTCTTTGGCGGCTTGCTGTTTTGTGCGGGTTAAATTTATGTGAACTCCGTAGGTTCCTCCAAACCTATTTGGGGTTCCCACTATCAGCATGGGGATCTTTTTCCCAGATTTGTTGATGTAGGTGGCTTCATAGCTGGAGGCAAAACCTTTTGGTCTGAGTTGGTGATGTTTTTCAATGGTTTTTTTGCTTTCTTTATCAAAACAAAAATCGCTTGCCTGGCCGATGCATTCTGGGAGGCTATACCCGGTAGTTGCTCTGTAAATCTCGTCACAGTAGAGGGTTCTGTGGTTTTTGTCACCAATCCAGAAGGCGTGCCCCATTGCTTTTGCCAGCTTCATGGAGTGTTCCATTCGAATTACGATATCCTGCTCAATAGGCTTGAGTTTTTTTACTAAAAAGTCCGCATCTTTTTTCCCAACTACTTTGATAAGTTCTTTTTCGCGGGAGGTTTTTGTTGAATCAAAGTGTTTTGACAATGAGGGATTAGAAAAAAGCCTGATGATGTTTTCGGTTTTTGCGGGAGTTTTGCTTAACGGGGTGGAAATTTCCCTGACAACCTCCTCAAAAAGATGTGGCAAAGCGTTTTTCATGTTGTGCGGGCTAATCCTTGTTGACATAATTGCAATTTTCTTCTGTTTTGTCAAATCTATTTGCCGCGAATTTCTCCTCCGAGGGCTTCTAAGTTTTTGAAGATTTTTTGTTGAACTTGAGTCATTTCTTCGTCGGTGAGGGTGCGATCTTTGGCTTGGAGAGTGACTTTGTAGGCCATGGCTTTTTTGTCCGGGCCGATGTTTTCTCCCTGGTAGATATCGAAAAGTTGGATACTTTGAATTAAGTGGGTGTTTGCTTTGTTTATGGCGTCTTTTAGAGTGGCGTTTTCGGTGTTGCGGGGGATTAGGACGGAGATGTCCAGCTCTATGCTTGGGAATCGGGGAGTTTCCTGGTATTTGGCTTGTTCTTCTTCGAATTTTTGGGCTTGGGTGAAATTTATTTCGAATAGGGCTACTGAATATTTATCGAGGTCGTAGTTTTTGGAAACCTGGGGGTGAATCATGAAGATTTTGGCGAGGGTTTCGCCGTTTTTTGCTAGATAGCTCAGACATTTTATGGGATGAGCGTACGGGGTGTTTTCTACTTCGGGTGCCTGGTTGGCGCTAATATTGAATTTTTTGAGATAGGCTTCCACGACTCCTTTGGCTTCGTAGAAGGGATTATCTGTGCGCCCTTTTTTTGCGATTACGCCGCTGATAAGTTTTTCCTCAAGTGGCATAAATTCGCCGATCTCTTTGTAGCTGCGGCCGATTTCGTATAGGCGAAGTTCGGGGGCGTATTTTAGATTTTCCTGGGTGTTTTTTAGGATGTTTGGAATTAGAGTTGTGCGCAGGTGGGTTTGATCTTCGGAAAGGTAGTTTAAGAGTTTGATGTGGCCGGTTTCTTTCATTAAACAGTTTTTGAGATCTTTTTCTCCGTAGAAGGAGTAATTGTAGGCCTCGGAAAATCCGAGGGAGTATGAGAGAAGTTCACGCACTCGGTGTTTTTTGAAGCGTTCGGCGTTTTCTAAGGGGAGCTTTGTTGGTAGGGAGGGGAGGATAGCGGGGATGTTGTCGTAGCCGTAGATGCGGACGATTTCTTCTACCAAATCATCTTCTATCGTAACATCTTTGCTGGATCTGTGGCTTGGAACGGTTACCTTCCAAATTTCGGGATGAGTTTCTACTTTGAAATCCAGGGCCTTTAGAATTTTCTCTATTTCTTTGTCGGCAATATCTACTCCGATTTTTGATTTGGCTTTTTTGATGTCGAGCGAGAGCACTAGCGGTTTTTCGTTGAATTTTTTAATGTCTGTGATTGGGCCTGTTATTTTGGCATTGGGGCAAAGTTCAAGGACCAATTGCGCGGCTCTTTGCATTGCGAGGAGCGGGAGGAAAGGATCCAGGGATTTTTCGAATCTTTGAACGGAATCGGTGCGGATGCCGAGTGTTGTTGAGGTTCGGCGGACTGAAGCGGCGTTGAAGTTGGCGGCTTCCAGAATTATTGTTGTTGTTTTTTCGTTGATTTCGCTATTTTCTCCTCCCATAACACCGGCTACTGCTACCGGTCTTTTGTGGTCGGCAATTACCAGCATGTCTTCTTTGAGATTGTGGTCTTTGCCGTCCAGGGTGGTGATTTTTTCACCTTTTTTGGCTGTGCGTACTACAATTCCTCCTTCAATGTTTTTTTGATCGAAGGCGTGCATTGGCTGGCCAAGTTCGGTCATTATGTAATTTGTGATGTCTACAATGTTGTTGTGGGTTCCGTGTCCAGTGGCTCTTAGGCGTTCTTTCATCCAATCCGGAGACTGTTCTACGGTTATTCCTTCAATGATAAGTCCGCAATATCGTGGGCAAAGATCGTGATTTTCAACGCGTACATCTACTTTTTGACCTTTTTCGGGCATTCGCACCTGCGGCGCGTGTTCGGTAAATTTTCCTCCAGAAATGGCGGCAACTTCACGGGCGATGCCATAGTGTCCCCAGAGGTCGGGGCGATTTGTGAGGGTTTTGTTGTCGAATTCGAGGATGAAGTCGTCTTTTTTAAGAAGCTGTGCCAAGGGTGTACCGGGTTGCGGTTTTAGAGCTGAGAGGTCGGCGATGTCTCTGGGGCCTTCTTCGGGGTTGTCCAGGCCGATTTCGTTGCTGGCGCAGATCATTCCGTAGCTTTCTTCTCCTCTAATTTTGGCTTTTTCCATTGTTACCAAATCTCCTTCTCCATGCCAGCGAACTTTTGCGCCGATTTTGGCAACAGCAACATACATTCCTTCTTTTAAATTCTCGCCTCCGCAAACAATTTGAACAGTTTCTTTGCCGATGGAGGTTTGGGCGATCTTTAATTTATCAGCATTTGGGTGTGGATTTAAGCTTACAACTTGCCCGGTTACAATGTTTTCAAAATTTTTGGCTTGATCAAGCACACCTTCCACTTCGGCAGTCTTTATTGTTAGGGCATCGGCCAGTTCTTGCGGCTTGGTCTTTGCCGGTAAATCTACGAAATCTTTGATCCAGTTTAGAGAAACGAACATTAGAATTGATTAATAAATCTAGTGTCGCCATTGGAAAGCAGGCGAATGTCGGTAATTTTGTGACGCATCATTGCTAAGCGGGTGAGGCCAAATCCAAAAGCCCAACCTTGGTATTCTTTTGAGTCTATTCCTCCGGCTTTAAGCACATTTTCGTGAACCATGCCGGCTCCCATAAATTCCACCCAACCAAGTCCTTTGCAAACTTTGCAGCCTTTGCCGTCGCAGAGTAGGCAGGAAAAATCGACTTCCAATCCGGGCTCCACAAAAGGGAAGTAGCCGGGGCGGAAGCGGACTGTGACAGGTTTGCCAAAGACTGCGCCGAGCATTTCTGCCATCACTCCTTTTAAGTGGGCGAGGGAGATGTCTTTATCTATAAGTAGGCCTTCTACTTGATAGAAGGTGGTGTCGTGGCTGGCGTCGGTGGCTTCGTAGCGGAAGGTGCGGCCGGGAACGATTATGCGTAGTGGTGCGCCGTATTTTTCCATTGTTCGCACTTGTACGGGCGAAGTGTGAGTTCTTAGCACAAGGCGGCCGAATTTTTTATGATCTTCTTTATCTATGAAAAATGTGTCCTGCATGTCGCGGGCGGGGTGATCTTTTGGGATGTTTAGTCCTTCGAAGTTGTAGTATTCGGCTTCCACTTCCGGTCCGTCCATGATGGCGAAGCCCATTTTGCTGAAAATTTGTTCAATTTCTTCCTGGAGCTGGGAAAGGGGGTGAATGTGGCCTTGGGGCGGAGTTTTTCCGGGAAGGGTTGTATCGAAAAAGTCTTTTTTTAGTTCTTGGTCGACGGCTGCAGTGGAGAGTTCTTGTTCTTTTTTGCTGAAGGCTGCTTCCAGGGCTTGCTTGGTTTTGTTTGATAGTTGTCCGGCTTCGGGCTTTTTGTCCGCGGGCAAATCTTTGAGGGTGCGGAGGATGGCGGTTAATTCGCCTTTTCTTCCTAGGTATTTTACGCTAAGTTCCTGCAATTGCTGGGGCGTTTTGGCCTTATCGATTGCGGGGAGAGCCGTGGCTTCGAGTTTTTTTAATTTGTCTTTCATTGTTGGTGTTCGTTGCGGCTAATTTATAGGTTTTTGGGGGGAGGGGCAAGTGTTTGTGAATGTGCGAAAAGTAAAAATTTTGGGGGTAGGGAGTGTGGGCGGAATTTTTCAAAAAACCGATGTTATTGCATGGCAGATCGGAGAAATGTGTTTGAGAACATCTTGTGAAAAATGCAAGAATGGCTTTTGCTGGGTAAAAACTTTAGAAAAATCCCCGGGGATTTTTTGAGTTGGGATTATTTTTCCGGAGATTCTGTAATCCAGGGTTTGCGGTGGGGGTTTTTGATTCCGGATAAATATTCCAGCGATAGTATTTCTTGGATTGTTTCCATGGAATATGGTGAATTTTCTAGTTTCTGGGAGAGGAGAGAAAATCGGCGAAGTACTAGTCGCCCAATTGCTTCGCTTGTGTAGGGTTCATTTCCTGCAAGGGTTTGTATTTCCTTTATTCCTTGTATGAAGACGGGGAAATTGGTGTTGTTTGTTGTTTTTTCTATTTTTATTACTTCGGCTTTTATGATTTGTTCTTTGGCTTCTTCTGTCGAGATTTCGAAGGCGGTGGAGATTAGCTCCAGTTTGAGGAGGCTGTCTTTGAGAGGGGTGTCTGAGCTTAATCGTATGATGTGTGTTATTAGGGCTTTTGCGGAGGGAATTGGCTTTTTCTTTTCGTCTTTGTTGTTTAAGGCCTGAATGCCGAGGTCGAAAAGTTGGCTATATGCTTTTTGTTCGTATTTATCATCAAGTTTTTCTTCGAGGATTCCTAGCAATTGTTCCAGTTGATCGGGCTCCTGGATGTGTCTTTGAAGGTATTCGTCTATTTTTGCGTATGTTAAATTGGAGTCGCTAAAAAGTTCTTTTATCAGAAGATCAAAGGTGTCGGCTGAGTTGAGGTATTTTGAGATGATTTTGTAGGCGGTGGGAAAGGTGGGGGTATATTCGGAGTTTTCTTCTATTTGTTCTCTGGTTTCGAAGATGATTTTGTAGGTTGTTTTGAGGGTGTCTATTTGGGTGACTGTTTCGGACTTGTTGTTCTCGTTTGCGGAGTTTATTAGCGCGATGGCTTTTTCGGAAAAGGCGGATTCTATGGTTTTTTGGGAATAGGGAACATGAGGGAAGGGTAAGCCAAGTTTTTTGTATAATTCTTCCGGTTGTGCGGTGGGGGTTTCCATTGGCCTAAATTTATCGGGTTTTTCGTGGAGGCTCAAGGGCGGAGTGCTTAAATTGGTGGACAGGACGGTATTTTTCTGCTAATTTGACAAACCAAAATAACCATGCGCAATTTGTTATCACCACATTATACTCCCGTAGAAAGAGAAGATCTGATTGGCTCAATTGATAGATGTATTGAGCAATTTTGCCAAAGTTCAGAAAATTTAGATGTGGTTAGTGGGCGGATTCGGGAAGAGGCAAAGAAAATTCTGGGGCTTTTGCCCGAGATGGTGGTGTCGAGAAATGTTATGGTAAGAAGGTGCTTGAGTCCTGCCGAGGAGGTGGCTGATAGTCTTGATGGAAATGAACAATTTCAGGAAGAAGTGGTGGACTTAAGAAAGCAGATTTGTGTGGAAATTACTTTTATTTTATATGAAGATTATATTAAGGAAATTATTGAATGGATTAACGAGAATGTAGGCGCAAACTTTCTTAATTCTAAAGGTATGTGGAGTTTGGGGGCGTTTACTGAGATTGATGGAAAAAGTAATCCTGCTGGGAAACGCCTTAATGCTTTTTGGCGCAATAATGTCGAGCCTAAGGGGCAGGATTCGGTTTTTCGGGAGAAGATTTTGCCGCATATTTTGCCGGAGTATCAGGAAAAATATAAATGTAGGTGTAATTGGGATGAGTTGGTTTCTTGTGAAGATTGGGAGGGGGTTGCGAGGATTCTTGAGGAATTGCCAAACAAATCGAGGAGGTCAAAAGCCGGAAAATGGGCAATGGGAAGTCTTGTAAATTGGAAAGATAAAGTTGGGAATATGGTTGGAAGAAGTTTCCGTATTTATTGGTTTAATTTTGTAGAGGAGAAAGGGCAGGATTTGATTTTTCGGGAGAAAGTTCTGCCTCATTTTTCTAAGGAGTTGCAGGATAATTATGAAGATCGGGATCAATGTCTTTGTCCTTATGATTGGGAAAAGCTTGTTGGGTGTGAAAATTGGGAAGCAGTTGCGAAAATTCTTGAAGAACTACCAAATAAATCGGGGGGAATAAGGGCTCGGAAATGGGGGGTGGGAAGTCTTATAAATTGGGAAGATGAACCTGGAAACAGGATTGGAAGCAGTTTTTATCATTATTGGTTTAGGTATGTAGAGGAGAAGGGGCAGGACGCATTTTTTAAGGAGAAGATTTTTCCTCATTTTTCTAAGAAATTGCAGGATAATTACGAATTGCAGGGTAAATGCCCGCATAATTGGGAGGAGCTTGCCTCGTGTGGGAATTGGCAAGGGATTGCGAGGATTCTTCGGGAACTTCCAAACAAAAAAATGGATCCAGCAAAGAGTAAATGGTGGTGGGCTAGCATGAAAAATTGGACAGATGAGGACAGAAAGCCGATTGGTCATAGTTTTTGGCACTGGTGTAATAGTCTGGAGAAGCTTGATTCAAGCTCTTTTTTGAAGGAGAATGTGCTGTCTTGTCTTCCTCAGGAGTGGCAAAATAATTATGAATTATCACTTCCATGTCCCCATAATTGGGAGGAACTTATTCTTTGTGAAAATTGGAAAGGGATTGCGAAGATTCTTCAGGGGCTTCCAAAGAAATTGGGGGTGGGGAGAAGTTATGTCTGGGGCTTGGGAAGTCTTGTAGGTTGGGAAGATGAAGAAGGTGCCCAGGTTGGGAGAAGTTTTTGTTATTATTGGCATACTTATATAGAGCCGAGGGGAGCGGATACATTTTTTCAGGAGAAAATTTTGCCGCATTTTTCAAAAAAATATCGGGAATCCTATGTGAGGCGCAAACTGCGTGTTTAAAAAAAAGACCCACCTTGCGGCGGGCCCTTTTTAAAAAACTGCTGGATAGAAACTATCTAACAGCATCTTTTAGAGATTTTCCAGCTTTGAAAGCAGGAAGCTTCATAGCAGGGATCTTGATTTTCTCACTTGGGTTTCGTGGGTTCACACCAGTCCTAGCGGCTCTTTTAGAAACGCGGAAAGTACCGAAACCTGTGATTGTTACATTTTCACCTTTTTTAAGGCTTTTTGTAACCATACCTAGTACAGCTTCAAGAACTTCAGCAGCAGCTTTTTTAGTTACTCCTGCAGCTTGAGCGGCACCGGCTACTAGATCTTGTTTTGTCATAGTAGATTGGGTTAAAGATATAAATTTGGAGCAGAGAAGGATGAACCTTTCTGCCTTAGCCCAGTTGTATTATATGGAGCTAGAACTGCAAAGCAAGGGGATCGTCTAATTTAAGGGGTTTTTTGGGGTGCGGAAGGGGCGGAAAACGGGGCTTTTTGGCTTGTGTTAGCGTAAAACATTTTGCCTTGCCAGATTTTTGAGATATTTCCGTATACACAAGCCATTTGTGCTGTGTTGGTTGACGCAACTTCCTTTCTCCTATACAAATTGATACATACAAAATTTAAAAAATCTTTATATGGCGAAAAATTTGGTAATTGTGGAGTCCCCTGCGAAGGCTAAAACTATTTCGAGGTTTTTGGGAAAAGATTACAAAGTGCTTGCCTCTATGGGGCATGTGCGGGATTTGCCGAAATCGAAAATGGGAGTGGAGGTGGAAAAGAATTTTGCGCCAACATATATGATTAGTCCGGATAAGAAAAAAGTAATTACACAGTTGAAGGATGAATTAAAGAAGGCTTCTAAACTTTGGGTCGCAACGGATGAGGACCGAGAAGGGGAAGCGATTGGTTGGCATTTGTTGGAAGCGTTGAAGGTTGATCCGAAGAAAATGCCGACAGAGAGAATTGTTTTTCATGAGATTACCGAATCTGCCATAAAAGAGGCTTTGGCACATCCGAGGCAGATTGATCAGGGGCTTGTGGATGCGCAACAGGCTAGGAGAGTTTTGGATAGGTTGGTGGGATATGAGCTTTCGCCTTTGTTGTGGAAGAAGATTCGATACGGACTTTCTGCCGGGCGTGTGCAGAGTGTGGCGGTGAGGTTGGTTGTGGATAGGGAGCGGGAGATTGAGGCTTTTAAGCCTGAGGAGTATTGGAATATTATTGGGGATTTTGAGAAAGAGGATGCCAAGATGAAGAAGGAGGAGAAAAGCTTTGCGGCGGAATTATCAAAAAAAGAAGGGAAAAAATATGAGGTGAAGGATGAGAAAGAGGCTAAAAAAGTACTGGCTGATTTGAAAGGAGCGGCGTATAAGGTAGAAAAAGTTGAAAAGAAAACTGCTAAAAGAAATCCGGCGGCACCGTTTATCACTTCTACTTTGCAACAGGAAGCATCTCGAAAACTTGGTTTTTCTGTGAAAAAGACAATGATGGTGGCTCAGCAATTGTATGAGGGTATGGATGTGGGAAAGGGACAAACCGGTCTTATTACTTACATGAGAACGGATAGTGTGAATTTGGCGGATCAAGCTCTTAAGCAGATTAAGGATTTTGTGGTGAAGACTTACGGAAAAGAATTTGCGCTAAGTGCGCCGCGAAAATTTAAAGGACGAAAGGGTGCGCAGGAAGCGCATGAAGCTATTAGGCCTGTGGACATCACAATTACTCCTGAAGATGTGCTTGGACATTTGGAGAAGGATCAGGCTCGGCTTTATGAGTTGATCTGGAAAAGAACGGTTGCCTGTCAAATGAAAGAGGCGCAGCTGGATAAGGTGGCGGTGGATATTATCCCCGAAGGAACTGCTTATACTTTTAGAGCTACAGGGCAGACTGTGAAATTTCCGGGATTTATGGAGGTTTATATGGAAGGGCGGGATGAAGATGAGGAGGAGCAACAACATGGTGAGAAATTTTTACCGGAACTTTCCGAGGGGGAAATGGTTAATCTTGATAAACTTAATTCAACTCAGCATTTTACCAAACCGCCGGCCAGATATACAGAGGCTTCTTTGGTTAAGAAATTGGAGAGTGAGGGGATCGGGCGACCGAGTACATATGCTCCAACTATTTCGACCATTATGGTGCGAGGCTATATTGAGAAAGAGGCGAAAGCTTTGAAGCCTACCGAGTTGGCGATGATTGTGACGGATATGCTGGTGGAGCATTTTAGGAATATTGTTAGTTATAAATTTACGGCTGAAATGGAGGATAAATTGGATGAGGTGGAGGATGGTGAACGGGAGTGGGTGCCGATGATTCGAGAGTTCTATGAGCCTTTTCATGCGACTATTTTGGAGAAAGATAAGTCTTTGAAGAAAGAGGATGTGGTGAAAAATGAGGAGACGGATGAGATTTGTGAAAAGTGTGGAGCAAAGATGGTGACAAAGTTTGGGAGGTTTGGAAGATTTTTGTCTTGTAGTGGTTATCCGGAATGTAAAAATGCCAAGCCGCTTGAAGGAAGTGAACAGGCTAAGATGGAGGAATCTCCGCAGGTGCTGGAATTGAAAAAGAAATTTAAAGGAAAAAAGTGTGATAAGTGTAAATCGGATATGGAGGTAAAAACCGGAAGGTTTGGGCCTTTCTTGGGATGTAGTAATTATCCGGAGTGTAAGAATATTATGCCGATTTTGGTTTTCTCAGGAGTGAAATGTCCAAAGTGTACGAATGGTCAGTTGATTGAGAGGCGGACCAAAAAGGGTGGGCGGATTTTTTGGGGATGTAATAAGTTTCCAAAATGTAAATTTGCAACCTGGAGCAAGCCAATCAAGAATACCAAGGATGGGAAGGGTATTGTTGTGGAAGGAAAAGATGGCGAAGAGGTGACGCTTGGAGCCGATGGGAAAGCAAAGGAATAGATGTAGAAAAAATCGTCTGTGGCGTGTATAGTTGTAGGCGTATATTTCTTATGAAAAAATGCTATGTCTATAAAAATTAAATTGTTTTTGGCCTTGGGCCTGTTTGCTGTGATGAGTGGTTCGGTTTTTGCAGCTAATGAAGTTTTGCTTGGGGATATGTTTGGGCAGGGTGGAGGAAGTTATGGTACTTATGCGAATGTTATTGATGCTGGAGTTACGGATTTTGACTTGGAACAAGATCCTGTGGGAACGGGGTATTGTCCTTTTGATGTTCTGTCGGTTTGTTTTGCGGGGGATTTGGCGGGAGGAGAGGAGTGTATCTATCCTGTTGTTGTTGATGGGACTTGTCTTGGGTCAACTGCTCCGGCTGAGGAGTTTTCGGCTGTGGCAAGGGTTGAAACTAGCGCGGTTGATGGAAGTGAAACTGTGAGTTTTGAAGGTTTTGTCTGGAATAGTAATGTGGGTTTTGTTTCGATGAGTTGTGGAGTGAGTGGGGAATATGTGGAGAGGTTGAGTAGGTTTAGTCCGGAGTTTAAAACGGGTATGGCTCAGAGGAAAAGTTGTGCAAGTGCGGACGGGGAGGTTTACGGTGTGACTGCGGAGATTGATCCTTCCGATGTAAGTGAGAATCGGATGCTTTTGAAGGGGAAGGCTTACAATAAGGGGTTTAGATATATTTATTTTGAAGATATAGGTTGTGGTGAGAGTGTAATTGCGAATAAGGTCGACAGGGTTGAGGTTGAGACTGTTGTTGATGGGTTGATGACTTTGTTGGTGGCTGATGAGTGGGTTTTGGACGGAAAGGCTTGCACGGATGCGCAAAATTATCTTGATTTTACGGGGGTGAGATTTTATAAACCGATTATAAAAAAATATCCGATTTCGATTGAGGTTGATGCGGATTATGAAGCAGGTCTTGAGTCGGAGGATGTGAGGGTTGCCGACGGGGAGGATGCTTATAATATTTATTTGAGATTCTTGGATAAGGAGGGCAATTATAGCAGTGAGGCAAAGGGCTTGTACGACTTGGATCTGACTTTTTATTGGGAGGATACGATGAAGCTTGATCAGGCTCTTGATTTATCGACTCCACAGGCTGATTTTTCTCAGGTGGAAAGGCCAGTGGACAGTGGAGGAGCTGTGAAATATAAACCGATTGAGGTTTTGGATGTCCAAACGGACGCTTTGTTTGAGGAAGTTGCTGATGGAGAATATCGGTTGACTGAGGGGGTGGCTTCTTATGCTCCGAGTTCCTCTTATAATGTTTCGGAGCTGGCTGAGCTTTTGGATAAAGGCCAGCTTGGATATTTTTTGAATGAAACTCCTGTGCTTCCGGAAGGTGAGGGAGGAGATTGGGCGGTTTTTGATAATAGTTTGAAATTGTTGAAAGTTCATTATGTTATTTCTCCAATTGATGAAGATGCGATTTGGAATATTCCGATGGAAGATGATTTGTATGTTCAGCCCTATGTTGATGCCGGTGATCCTGGAATGCAGGAGCAATATAGGGGGCAGGCTTTTGATTTTTTCTTTAAGCCGGCCTTTATTTTGAAGGATCTTTATCAACAATCTGCGAGAGGGCCGCTGGATACAATTGAGGCTATTCGTGATGTTCCGACAGTTATAAATTATCGAGTTTTGCCAAATGATCAGAGTGATGGAGAGGCGAATCAGATAATGAGAAATCAGCATAAAATCAATTCTTCCAGTTTGCTTTTGAAGCTTGTGCAACCTGATGGAGATGAAGGTGAGGATTGTTTGAGTGAGATTGCCGATGTGGAGTTGCTTCCTTTTACTCCGGAGTGTGCGGCTGGTGATTTGGAATGTTTGGCTGGGACTTCCTGGCTGGCTGGAGAGAGTGAATGCGAGGATCTTTATGATAATGATGGAGACGGCAGGATTGATGAAGAAGATTTGGGGTGTATTGACGGGGTGACTGAGTGGGATGTGGTGGAGGTTCCGGAGGAAGCTGGATCTTTGTTTAAAATGGTTTTTACTCATTTGGAAAGTGGATTGACCCGGCCTAAGTATGCGTTGTTGGGAGTTAGTAGTGATGCTGCTTTTTGTGCAAAGATTGGGCTTGAGGAGGAGGGCGGTTGTCCACCGAATATTTATAGTGGGATGTCTTATGATCAAATACTTTTTGATGGAGAGGGAGAAGTTGAGAGCATGATTGAGTTGGCGGAGAATACCGAAGGGAGTTCACTTCTGATGACGGCGTTGTTTTTTGCGTCGGAGGCTTTGTTGGGAGAACTCAATGATAATCAGCTAAAGGCTTGTGAGTATAGTGATGCACCGGCGATTTATTCGCTTATTGAGTATATTTTTGAAGGCAAAAGGGTGAGGTATTTTTCAAACAAATTGCCGAGAGGGGAAGGGAGCTGCATCGCTAATCCGAATGTGAAGGTTTTGGGAAATATTTATTCCCAGGTGGCTTCGTCTACGGATTTGGATGTGCCGACCTACATGACGACTACGGATGTTTCGCTTAATGTGGTGCGGAATGTGGTTTATGAAAATATAAAAAGTTCGTTTAGGGAGTGGAATGTTGGGGCGGATGTTGAGAAGAGTTCTTGTACGATAAGAAATTTAGAGGATTTGGATGATGGTTTGGATCTTGGGGAAAGTAGTTGTTCGGCTTATTGTGAGGAGTTTATTATTGGGGATGAGCAGGGACTTTATTGTAAGGATGCTGATTTGTATTTGAAGTTGAATGTTTTGGGTGAAGGAACGCCGGATATTATTCGTTGGGAATCCGATTTAAATTCATGGGATGGAAATACCTGGAATGGTAAGAGGATATTGGTGGTGGATGGAGGTAATTTGTATATTGAAAGTAATTTGTATAATACAGATTCGGGAAGGAAATTGTCGATTGCGACATTAAGGTCACCGGATCATGCTTATGGGGAAAGTGGAAATGTGTATGTTCATTATGATGATGTGAGAAATATTCAGGCTTCTGTGGTGGCTGATGGATCGATTTTTACATGGTTGGGCAAGGATGCTGAGCTTCAGTTGAATCCTGAAAGTGGAGAGTATGATGATTTGCAGGCTTTTTATTCCGGTTCTGATTTTAGGAATGGATCGCAGTTGCTTTGGAGAGGATCTATATCTTCGAAAAATACTATTGGTGGAGGAGGAAGTGCCAGGACTTTGGCTTCCGGTGTGCAGATTTTGGGAACAGGTGAAAAGAGCGATAATATGGAGAGGGCGATGTTCTATGACTTTAATTCGTTTAGGGTGTTTAACTTGTGCACAACGCCGGATTTGAAATGTGCGAGAGGTTTGAGGTGTCCTTCTGGTAAGGATGACAAGGATTCATCGAACTATGATTCGTTGCCTTTCTATTTAAATTATCAGCAGTCTGAATCCACTTTGTTTAGGAGGTCTAAGTATTGAAGCCGGCTTTAAGCTTTGTACCAACCGAGGCCTACTTCGGGGTATTTTTGAAGTTGCTCGATGATGATTTTTTGAATTTTGTTAAGGCCTTCCCGGGTTTCGGATTCAAAGCGCAGGGTGAGATTTGGGCTGGTGTTGGAGGCGCGAACTGCGGCCCAGTCTGTGTCGGAAAATTTTACGCGAACGCCGTCGATGGTGATGCAGTCGTATAAAGAGGTAAAGTGTGCGACCAGTTTTTTGGTGATTTCGAATTTGCGATTATCCGGGCAGTGGGCTTTGAATTCGGGAGTGGTGAAAGTTTTGGGAACATCGTTGAACATTTGGGAAAGGGGGTGAGTTTCGTTGGAGCAGATTTCGAGGATTTTGCCTGCGGCGAGCAGGGCGTCATCAAATCCATAAAAGTTTTCGGCGAAGAACATATGACCGGAGACCTCTCCTGCAAGTGGTGCGCCGATTTCTTTCATGCGGCTTTCAATAAAGCTGTGACCGGTTTTGCTCATTACAGGGATTGCGCCGTATTTTTCCATGAGGTTTATTATTGCCTGGGAAACTTTGACATCAAAAACCACCTGGGGGTGGGGGATTCTGGTGATGAGGTCTTTTGTGAGTAGGAGAAGCATAAAGTCGGCGCTGTACATGTGGCCTTGTTCATCCACTATGCCTATGCGGTCACCGTCTCCGTCAAAGCCGATGCCGAGGTCCGCGCCTTCTTCTTTTACTTTTGCGATGAGATCCTGCATGTTTTTGAGATCTTCGGGGTTGGCTTCGTGGTTGGGGAAAGTTCCGTCCAGGTCGCAGTAGAGTTCTGTTACTTTTAGTCCCAGTGAGCGGAGAAATTGTGGGGCGAAGGCTCCTGCGGTTCCGTTTCCGGCATCAACTACCACATGGAGTGGGCGGGATATTTTTAGGCGGGAGCTTAGATCGTTTAGGTATTCCGGTTTGATGTCTTTTCCTTTTATTGTGCCCGGAGTTTCGGGTTTGTGGAATTTTTGATCTTCGATGATTTGGCGGACTTCCTGAAGTTCGTCTCCGCAAATTGAGTGGGCGTTTTTGGCCACTATTTTAATGCCGTTGTATTGTTTGGGGTTGTGGCTGGCGGTGATGTTTGTGGCGGCGTCAAAGTTGTTGCAGGCGGCCCAGTAGGTCATTGGTGAGATGGCTAGGTCGATGTCTGTTACTTCCATGCCTGTTTCGGCTAGACCTTTCATGTAGGCTTGTTGGAGGCTTGGGCCGGTTAGGCGGTTGTCTCGTCCAACGGCTATTGTGTGGGCCTGGTATTTTTCCTGGAGATATGTGCCGGCGCCTTTACCGATCAGGTAGGCGGCTTGTTCTGTGAGGTCTGTTGTTTGTCCGGGATCCGGGTCGGCGATGCCGCGGATGTCGTAGGCGCGGAAGATTTGAGGATTGATCATAGTTTTGAGGTTATGTAGGCGGCGACACTTTTGGGAACTAGGTTTTGCCAGTCTTGTTTTTTGCTTATTTTTTCCCGAATTTCGGTTGAGGAAACCGGTATTTTGTCGCGGCTGAGTTTTGTTATTTTTAGGTTTGGGAAGGGAACGCGGAAACATTCTTCTACAAGTGGGGAGCCGGTGTATAGGTGGTTGTATGTGGGGATTAGTTTTGTGATGTAGGTAGCGTAGTTTGGGGGATCGTTTAGATCCGGAATAGGGATGATGTCGTATTTTTCTTTGGGGATTTTTGCGGCTTTTAGGGTTTGGTCGATCATTTCAAATCTTTCTCCTGCCGTGTATGGGTTGCGCTGGTCTTTGGGGTTTTGGGCACTACCGATTACGATAATCAGGTGGTCATTTTTTTTGAGGATATCTTTAATAACTTGCAGATGTCCGTTGTGCAATGGTTGAAATCTGCCGATAAATAGTGCTGATTGCATATTTATAAAATAGGGGCTTTTTCGGGGAAAATCAAGAAAGGGGGATGATGTGAGGAGGGGTGAGTTTGTGGCGGTTTACTTCCATTAGACGGAAAACTTTGTGGACGGCGTTGGGGTTTATGCCTTTGTTTATGAGGGACTCTTTGTCGCAGCCTTTTTCGATTTGTTGGAGGATGGTGTCTATTTCGCGGTATGTCATGCCAAGTTCTTCTTCGTCGGTTTGGCCGGAATATAGTTCTGCGGAAGGGGCTTTTGTAATGAATTCGTCGGGCAGTCCAACATGTTCGGCTAGTTTATAAACATC
>JAHIRL010000107.1 GCA_018818755.1 Patescibacteria group bacterium | reverse complement strand
GATTTTGATTGATGTGGATAAGGAGTCATTTGAATATAGGGATTTAGCGAGAGAGTATTTGAAGATAATTGTTAAGGAAGTTGAGGGAAGTTTGATGCCTTTTGTTAGCAGTCTGGATTATCGTGGGCGACTGGAACGATTTGCAGAGGATGCGCTTTTTGAATTTGAGAATGCTTTGGATGATCCTGGTTTTGTCTTTTTGCTTTCCGAGTATGGCCTGGAAATTTCTTCGCTTCCAAGGGAAGATGGAAGCAAGTACTACTATGATTTGAGCACAAAAAGCGGCGATGTTATCTCTACTTTTGAGGTTAATAAAACTACGGGAATGGTGAATGTTGTGGAGGCTGGGAGTGGAAGCGGTGAAAATCTACTTTTGATGTCGGGTAAAAAAAAACTCTAGATTTTGATGAGGAGGATGTGCCGAGCGCGGAGGGATCGATGAATTTTTTAGTTGGGGGGAAAAATGGAATGATGATGGACACGATTATTTTGGTGCATGTGGATTCTGAGGAACGGGAGATTAGAATGGTTAGTCTGCCGCGGGATCTTTATTATAATGGGCGAAAGATAAACTCCTATCATGCTCTTTATGGGATGCCTCAGCTATTGAAGGAGCTTGAGAAAATTAGTGGATATAAGATCGATAAATATATTTCCATAGATATGTATGCTTTTATTGATGTTGTTGATCTGATTGGTGGGATTGATGTGCATTTGGATGAAGCGCTGATTGATCCCACTTATAAAGTGATCGACAATGGGGTGGAAAGCACTTTGCATTATGAACCCGGGGATTATCATCTTGGGGGCAAAGAGGCTTTGCGTTTGGCTAGAAGTAGGCATACTTCCTCGGATTTTGCGAGGGCGAGTCGTCAACACAAAATCCTATCGAGCTTAAAATCTGCGGCGAGTGAGCTTGGTTTTAGCAATAGTGGAACTTTGTATGAAATTGTGCGGGCGGTTTTATCTAAAACAGAGACAAGTATTTCCATTGATGAAGCAATCAAATATTTCTTTATGTATCGTGATTATAAAATGGGTAAAACAGCGGTTCTTTCTACAGGGAATATTCTTTATTCTCCTCCTTATGTAAAACAGTCGGATTGTGAAGTGATGGAGATTTTGGGGGAATCTAATCAGGCTTGCGTGGAAGAAAGGTTTGCCTATACTTTGCTACCGATTGATGATGATTGGGATAAGATAAAGAAGTTTTTTCGGGATAATCTTCAGTGATCTAGGTGATTCGCAGAACAGCGATTGTAAGGTTGTCGGGCTTGGGTTTGTATGTGTATCCCTGTTTTTCCCAGTTAAGAAAGGCGGACATTGCTTTAATAGCTTTGTTATTGCAGGCTTCAAGGATTTGAAAAGGGTCTTCATATTTTTTGATAATTTCGACGGTTTCTTTATCTTCGGAGTTATCGATGAATCCATCTGAGCAAAGGATCACCTTGTCTTTAGGTTTGAGGGCTATGCAAGCTTTAATATGATGTTTTTCGTAATCTGTATATATGTTCATTGAATTGATGATGTAGCTTTGATGTTTCCCACCTTTTTGATCATCTTCTGTCTGGGGACATCCTCGTTCTTGGAGATAGTTGGAAAATGTTTGATCTTTACTTTGGGTATAGAGTTCCCCTTTTCTAAAAACCATCAATCTGCAATCACCATTACTTGTGTATTCCAAGTGCTTTTGCCCTTGGTATTCTACTATTTGAGCCGTAAGGGTGCAGACTCCTCCTTCTTCATATTTTTCTATTAGATTCCATATTTTGCCCCTGATTTTCTTAAAGATTGAGTCAACTGGGCCACCTCCTTCAATCAGTGTTTCGCAAAATATTTGTGCAGATTCTGTTCCGGCATCGCCATAACCGTCAGCTACAGCGACAATGGAAGCATCGGGAATAACAACTCCCCTATCCTGATTTTCTTTTCGTAAACCTTTGTGCGAACAGATTGCTCCATAATCTCCATGGGACAATTCAAATGTCCGGGCAATTCTTTTCGGATCAATTGTCTCTTCTTGTTCTCCAACTATTAACCGATTGTTTTCTGTTAATTTGTCGGGGGTCTTCAGAATTGTCGGTAAGATATTCTCTCCGCTTCCTATTGATTTAGGTGTATTCATGCGTATAATTAGGTCGGTAATTCTACATCTTGTATGGAAGATGTCAAGTTTTATAAGTGATTCAAACCCACAATCATGCAACTTAAGAGAGGACAAATTATTGAATTTGATATTGATAGTATTGCTTTTGGCGGGCAAGGAGTTGGGCGCTATGAAGGGCGGGCTGTTTTTGTAAATGGAGTGATGGGGGGAGATAGGGTGCGGGCGAGTTTGCGGAGGATAAAGGAAAAATTTATGGAAGCGGAGCTGGTTGAGGTGGTTCGTGGTTCTAGTGATCGGGTTGCGCCAAGGTGTGAGTATTTTGATCGTTGTGGAGGTTGTAGTTTCCAGTTTATGCCTTACGAGAAACAGTTGGAGATTAAAAAACAGCAGGTGGTGGATGCTTTTGAGAGGATCGGCGGGGTGGTTTCGCCGCCAGTTGAAGATGTAGTGGCTTGTGAGGAGCCCTATTATTATCGCAATAAGATGGAGTTTTCTTTTGGATATGATGGAGAAATGAATTTTGCGCTGGGGATGCATTTGCCCGGCAGGAGATATGATATTTTGAATTTGGAGAATTGTTATTTGATGTCTGAGAAATCGGCGGAGATTTTGAATTTTGTACGCGGGGTTTGTGTGAGGAATGGATGGTTGCCCTTTAAGTTTTCTGTTGGGGAGGGGTTTTTGAGACTTTTGACTGTGCGGGAGGGAAAGCGGACCGGTGAGCTAATGGTGGTGATGGCTACGAGTGATGATTTGCCGGAAGGGTTTGACTCAGGGCTTGAGGAGATTGCGGATGGATTGAGGGAATTCGGGGTGACAAGTTTTTATTGGTCGCAGATAATTAGTAAGAGAGGTGTGCCAAGGAGGGTGAAGGAGCAATTGGTTTTTGGGAAGAAATTTTTGAGCGAGGTTTTGCGGCTTGAGGCCACCGCTACAGCGGGCCAGGGGGGAGATGAATTGAAATTTGAGATTTTGCCGCAGGCTTTTTTCCAAGTGAATACTTATCAGGCGGAGAAGCTTTATGCGGAAGTTATTAAGATGGTTGAGGCTGGACATCATAAAACGGTTTTTGACCTGTATTGTGGGACCGGGACTATTGGGATGTTTGTGGCCAAACATGCAGAGCAAGTTTGGGGAATTGAGTTGGTGGAGGATGCAGTGAGGGCGGCGCGGGAGAATGCTTCGAAGAATGCTGTTTTTAATATTGATTTTTTTGTAGGCGATGTGGATAAGGTTCTGCATAATCTAAGGGAGCGCCCGGATTTGATTATTGTGGATCCTCCAAGGGCGGGAATTGCCAAAAAAGTTGTGGCAAAACTGAGTGAGTTTGGAGCAAATGAAATTATTTATGTTTCCTGCAATCCTGCAACACTTGCCAGAGATTGTGCATTGTTGAGAGAATATGGCTATAGGGTCGAAAAAATTGTGCCAGTGGATATGTTTCCACACACCTATCATATCGAAAATGTTTGCCTTCTTAAGCGATAAATCGTATCATTGGGAGGAAATTTAACCCTCACAATATGAAAAGATTGCTAAATGTTTTTGTTCTTAGTTCGATCTGTTTGTTATTTAGCACTATGACTGCGAGTGCTTTTGATTTTATGGGTGCTGAAAATTTGTTTGTTGATGAAGCTTTATCCGATGATCATTATCTGGCTGGAGGTAGAGCGGTTGTTAGTGAAGCTGTTGACGGAGATCTTTATATTGCGGGTGGTGATGTGACGATAGAGGGGGATGTCACTCAGGATTTGATGATTGCGGGGGGGCGTGTGACTGTGAATGGGAATGTGGGAGATGATTTGAGAGTTGTTGGAGGACAAGTGCTTGTTATGGGCAATGTTGGAGATGATTTAATCGCTTTTGGCGGGCAGGTTGATATTTCGGGTAATTCTGTGATTGGAGGAAGTGTCGTGGGAGGAAGTGGTTATTTAACTCTTGATGGTGAGGTTAAGGAAGATGTTCGTGGAGGTTTTGGAATGCTGATTGTGAATGGAATTGTTGGTGGAAATATTATTGCAACGGTTGAAGAAAAACTGGAAATAGGGACGAGTGCACAGGTTGGTGGAGATTTAAATTATGCGGCCTTGATTGAAATGGATGTGCCCGAGGAGCAGGTTGTAGGAGAGATTCAGTTTAACAAATTTCAAAAAGAGGAGATTGAGGAAGATGTTTCAGCTGTTAATGCTTTATATTGGTCTTTTAGAGGAGTGAGTTTTCTTTCAGCTTTGATGATTCTTATTTTATGGGTGGCTTTTGCGCCAAACAGCTTACTGCGAGCAGG
>JAHIRL010000106.1 GCA_018818755.1 Patescibacteria group bacterium | reverse complement strand
CACCCTCTTTAATATTTATTTCCCCAACGGCAAAATGAGCGACGAACGCCTTGAGTACAAGCTAAATTTTTATGATGAAGCCCTCGATCAATTCGACAAATTAGTGAAGGCAGGCAAAAAACTGATAATCTGCGGCGATTACAACACAGCCCATAAAGAAATCGATCTCGCCCGCCCCAAGGACAACGAAAAAGTTTCCGGATTCCTCCCCGTCGAGCGCAAATGGCTAGACAAGTTGGTCGCCCACGGCTATATAGACTGTTTCCGCCACTTCCACAAAGACGAGCCCAACCACTACACTTGGTGGAGCATGCGCAGTGGAGCACGCAGTCGCAATGTCGGTTGGAGAATAGATTACTTCTTCGCCTCAAAAAACCTCAAATTTAAAGATTGTTACCACCTCCCGGAGGTTATGGGTTCTGATCATTGCCCACTAGTCTTAAAAGTATGAAATCACAGAAGTTCCGAAAAACATTTGCCATATGGAAGGTTTCAGATTAAAATTTGCAGGCACATTAAATTGCCGGGGTAGCTCAGTGGTAGAGCAAAGGATTGAAAATCCTTGTGTCGACAGTTCAATTCTGTCTCCCGGCACCATTATGAAAACAACTTGAGGAAGTTTTTGCGAATATGATACATTGAAATCCTCTCAAATTTTAACGATACACATATCATGGAAAATCCATCCGCAGTACCCCCCCTTACAGAGACCACCCCCGCAGAGAAACCCCCAAAAGAAGAAGCAAAAGAACTTCTTGATCAGCTTAGCAAAAAACACTTTCCATGTGATTCCAAAGAAACATATCAGGATGCCTCTGGGCAGAAAGGCTCTGTTTCTGAGCTTTTTGCTCTTTGCAGAATTAAACTTAAAATAGCACTAGTCTCCAATGAGCAAGCTATAAAACGCGCAATCTTGTTTGTAAAATCTGAGTTGGAAAAAGTGAATCTGTAATATAAATCCGCATCCGCATTACTGGTTTTTGCTTATGCCCTCACTTTCTCAAACTTTAAATCCCACTTCTGAATCAAGTAGGAGAATAGTATCGGAATAATAAACTTGGAAGCAATTGTTGCCCCCACAAGCACGGAAAACAACTCCAGAGTGATCAATCCATTATTATAAAACATACTGACAATCACAATACTTGTGCTAAATTTGGCCGACAAACCAATTCCCATTAAGACAGATTTTTTTAGACTCATCTCTTTTCTGGCAATTATACAGGTTGAAAGGATCTTGGTAGTTTTTGTAATTGCTACAATCATCAGTATCAACAACGGAGCGGACAATAAATATCTAACATCAACCTCAAGACCAATCCACAAAAAGAAAATCGGCACAAAGAATCCATAAGAAATAGCCCGGACGACCTCTTCAATCTGCTCAATACTTTTATCCTTTAAAAATGTTCTCAAAGCCATACCGGACAAAAGCGCTCCTAGGAAGGAAGCCTCCGCAAATTCTCCCAATCCCACAAACAGAAACATCAAGAATAAACTAAACAAAAATAGCATCGGAATACCCTTAAACTGGAAATGGTTTATTTTTTCTCTAAAAAGGTAGAGCACAAGTGGGATCAAAAACAAGAAAGACAAAACCAGTAAAATCGCAAGTAAAGAAAATCCTGAATGGCCCACAGAAACACCCAAAATTGAGGAAGCGATCACTACGGTAATTAACTCAAACACATCATCCAAAGTACCTACGCCCAAAATAGTTTGCCCAAATTTGGTCTTCATCAATTTAAATTCATCCAAAATCGGAACCAACACAGCCTCTCCCACTGTTGCAAAAGAAGCGGCAACCACAAAAGAAATCAGCCATGTTATGTCAAAAACATAATGAATCACCAGGGCCCCAAATAGCATTTCCCAAAAAACTATAAAGAAAGTCAATTTCGTAATGAATTTTTTCTGGGTCAAAATTTCTCCCACATTTATATCAAATCCGATGATAAATAGCAGAAAATACATCCCTAACTGTGCCATATAATCAAAAGTATCGGTAGAAGTTATCTCGGCAAACGGATTATTGAAAGAAAGTGCCAAACCCAAAAACAGTGCAGCAAAAACCCAAGGGATCCTTATTTTTTCAAGCAACCTACCCAACACAAAGGTGGTCAAGAAAACCCCCGATAAAAGTAAACTCAAATTCATTTGATTCTCCGTTAACAAATAAGTTAATCCCTACATTATAGCAGAAAACAGCCTATTTCTCAAAACTATACTTCTTCATCTTCTCATCAAAGAGTTTTTTGAGCGCAACAGGAGTAAACACGCCCTCATTTGTCACAATCTTCTTAAATAGTTTATGCGGCACACGATCATGCGAGTATTTAATCCGTTCATATGTTATCGGCTTATTATAGTGTGTGCGTTCATGTTTATGCATGAAAACTCCTACTTTTTTCTTACTCTTCCATAGACTAAATTTAGCAGTATCAATAAACATATAAACAGGCACATCAATTACATGAAACTCTGAGATGATGCCGTGCGTCCCAGGGGACATTACAAAATTCATTGTACTTTTCAAGGTAACCGCCCCAAAAAACACCATATCAATCTGATCATGCACATGGGAAAGCATATAAGAGGGGATCACCTGAAAAGGAATCCCTGCATCATGCATCCTCTCAATATTATCATGAGTTTTATTAAAATTTTGCTCAGCAATTATTACCTTAAACTTTTTGCCCATGTTTTTATAATGAACCAACGCATCTTGTACAGTATGGCTGTGATCGTGAATCAGAATAGTTTTCCCATCCACCTCGATTTTCTCAGCATTTTTTACAATATTAACCTTCTTATCTCGCTCCTCCCTAATCATCTGCTCCAGTCTTTTTATCACCATGTGTTTCCACTTTTTCACACACTTCTTATCCTTGCAAACAACATCCTGCGAATAATTTGCCAACCTCGCAAACTGATAATTCAATATCCCAAACTTCGGCTCCGTATTGGAAACCACCTCATAAAGTCCCCTAAATTGTTCCAAAAAAGCCTCTGGACTATTCACCTTAAGGTTTTTGATCGACAACGCCAAAGCTTCCAAAAAAAGCTCAGTTAAATCTCTGGTTCCAATGTCCATCTCCAACTCTCTAAGCAAATTTGAATAAAGTTCTATCTGAGCCTTCATAAAACATTAATTTTTAAAAATAGGTAAGCACTACAAATTACCAAAACCCCTAAAGTAAGAGGCAAACTAAATTTCATATATTCCAGGAAACTGATTCGCACACCACTCTTCTTAGCCAAATCCGCAGACACCACATTTGCACTCGCTCCAATAAGAGTTCCATTTCCTCCCAAACAAGCTCCAAGAGAAAGTGCCCACCAAAGCACAGCCGCCTCGGGCCCAAGCTGAGTTTGTATTCCCATAATCACTGGAATCATTACCGTTACAAAAGGGATATTATCCAAAATCATCGAAGCAAGTCCAGAAACCCAAAGTACAATCAGGGCAAGGTAAAATATATTCGTAGTAGTTCCGGCAACAAAATGGCTTAATTGCTCAAGTATGCCTGTTTGCTCGACTCCAGCTACCATAATAAAAAGTCCGGAAAAGAAGAACAAAGTAGTCCATTCCACTGATTCAAAAGATTCATGCACCTTAACCCGTCTCGTTGTAAGTATCGCCAAAAGAACCGCCGCCGCAAAAGCAATCACATAGGTCGGTATCCCAAGCACTCCTTGCAAAACAAATCCTGTCAGGGTCAAAACCAAAATGCTCAAGACGGTAATAATAAAATCCTTATGAAGCACAGTATTCAAAAATTTATATCGCAGTTTTTTGATGATCACATTTGCTACGCAAAGTTCACTCAGATTGTCCGAGATCGGTCTAAGCTTTTTCCAGTACACAAGGACAAAAACAAGAGCAGTAAAAATCATTGAACCCAAAATTGGCATCCACAGGTTCATTAGGAAGTCCAGAAAGTTATATCCAGTTGCCCCTCCAATAATAATATTTGGAGGATCACCGATTAAAGTAAGCGCCCCACCAATGTTGGAGAAAATAATTTCCCCAAAAATATATGGTTTTGGATCTTTTCCCATTCCCTTAACCAACACAATTGTAAGAGGGACTATAAGAATAACAGTAGTTACATTATCCAAAAAGGCCGAAAACAAGGCCGTAACAAAACTGAAAAGCAAAAATATTGCCAGGGGATTACCTTTCGTCAAAGCCGCAATCTTAACATTCAACCATTCAAAAATGCCACTCTTCGCTGAAATATTCACCAGAACCATCATTCCCAACAACAATAGTATTGTTTCAAATTCAATCGCCTCAATTGCCTCCTCCGGTGTCAGCACATTAAGTAAAACCATCAAGAGCGCACCACTAAGCGCAATCAGAGACTTGTCAAAGACCTCAAAAACGATAAGTACGAAAGCCAATATGAATATTCCAAATGTGATGTAGGTCAGCATATGACGATTCTACTCTTACTTCTTTTCTTGTAAAGGGAATCTTATTGAAAAAATAGTCGAAAATGATATATTTTTAGATTAACAAACACCTAACCAAAAGAACTATGGAAATGACATTTTTTCAGAAAAACTTGGACCCGAGAGAGGAGAAGGCCTTCATAAAACACCTCCAGGAAAAAACGCCCGCAATCGAAGCTCTCTTAACACATTTTTCCTCTGACGCAGCAATCTTAAAGGTTTCCATCGAGAAGTTTGAAAAACATGATGCATATGAAGCAGAATTTCATCTTACCCTTCCCACAAAATCCCTATATTCTAAAGAAGCAAGCCATCAATTAAAAAAATCTCTAGACCTCTGCAAAGACCGACTACTTTCTCAAATAAAGAAACACATGGATCATCTTAGAAAGGATAGAAAAAGCGGCAGTATCAAAGAGGAAACTCCTCAAATGGTCGAATCAAGCGTAGAAGTTTTATAAAACACACAAATCAAATGGTCAAATCAAGCGTAGAAGTTTTATAAAACACACAAAAAAACCGGACCTGTTAAGGTCCGGTTTTTTACAGCTTGTAACAGCTTATTCAGCTGCTTCTTCCAACATTCCTTCTTCCTCTACTACTTCTTCCTCCATAACTTCTTCCTCAGCCACTTCCTCTGTAGGCTCAACAACTAGTTCTTCAACTACTGCTTCACCTTCTTCCATAGCTGGTTCTTCAGTTTGTCCCATACATCCGGCAAAAGCCATTGATGTAAGAGCTAGAAGAGCTAAGATCGCAAATAATTTTTTCATTTGAAAAAAATTAAATATTATTTCCCCCCTGTACTACCCCAACATTATACATATCGGGGAAAGCTAAACAAATATAAGAAGTTGACTAACCTTAGTAGTGTTGCGAAACTGCTTAAAACATCTTTCCCCAACACCCATAATAAAATACAATAACACCATGAATAAAAAAGCCTTAGTCCACGGTGAACAAGTTGCAAGGGAAGGTATGATTCACCTCATCTTCCTAGGTAGCCTAAAGCTACTGACAGGAATACTGACGGGGATGACGGTTCTGATAGCCGATGCAGTCAACAGTTTCGCAAGCATCCTGGGAATATTTGCATCATATATTGGGCTAAAACTTTCCCGAAAAAGTGCGGACAAAAATTTTGAATACGGATATCACAGAATCGAAACCTTTGCCGCATTTCTAATTTCACTGGGCATAATTTTCCTCGGCTACAAAGTTTTACTCACCAGTACCGACATCTTACTTAACGCAAAAGAAGTCCATCTGCAACCATTTGCGATAAGTACAACAGTTATTGGAATAATTTTTTCGGTTCGACTTTACAGAAAATTCAAAAAAACTGCGGAAGAAACAAATTCCCTAGCTCTAATGGCTAACGCCCGTGACAAAAAAATCGAAATTATCTCCGGCTTAGCAGTACTCCTCACCGTAATAGCCAGCTACAAAAACATTCCCTATGTAGAGGGGATATTAAGTATCATTATTTCGTTTTTAATTCTAAAAGAAGGAATTTTATCCGCAAAAGAATCTCTTTTCTTTTTACTGGATTATTGGGACGATCCGATTTTGCTTTTCAAAATTAAGAAAGCCCTAAAAAGAGAGGACATTGTTAACAGAGTAACAAAAATCCGTCTTCGCAGAGCAGGAACATTTATTTTTGGCGAAGCATATATAGAAATAAACCCCTATGTAGAATTAGTCGATGTCAGAGATGAATTGGCAATATTAAAAGGGAGAATTCAGGAATTGAACAGTTACATCAAAGATTTTTCAATCTTTACCAACATCCCCAAAATCGATAACGAAATAATTGCGATCCCCATTAGCAACTCTAAAGGACTAAAGAGTAAAGTTGCTTTTAGGGTTAAGGATACAAATGGTTATCTATTCGCCAAAATAAAAAACAATCATATTACAACGAGCAAAATAATAAAAATAAGTGAAAAAGCAAAAAAACCGGTAGAGCTGGCCGAGTTCTTAGCAAAAAACAAAGCCAATATTCTAATCGATAATCAACTCAGCTCCCTTATCTATTACAACCTTCGAAAAGTCCACAATATCCTCATCTATCCCAATTTTCCGGATATCAAAACAGCTGAAGATACAATAAAATTATTACTTATCGATACCTAGAATGATTTGCATTCCGCTGAAACACAAGAGTAGCACTCAATTGCTAAAGAAAATAAAAGAAGCCCAAGGTCTAGCTGATCTTCTCGAAATTCACTTCGATCAGTTAAAAATAATATCCGACAAAACATTAAAACAAATCTTCAAATCTACAAACTTGCCAATTCTTTACAAGTCCCTTGGACAAAAAGATAAACTGGAAAAAGTTTTAAAATATCGACCCGCCTACCTGGATTTAGACCTCAAAACAAGCCACTCCTTAATCAATCTGGTTCGCAAAATTTCCCCCAAAACAAAACTGATTCTTTCTCATCACGATTTCGAAAAAACTCCTTCATCAAAAATTCTAAAAGCCTTAGTTGGCAAAATGCGCAAAAAAGGTGCCGATATCTGCAAGATTGCCACAAGCGCAAAAAATCTTGCAGATAGTTTCCGCATTCTTGAACTGCTAAGTGAAGAATCTCCAAAATCGCCCTGCATATTTATCGCAATGGGGCGGAAGGGGAGGATAAGCAGATTAACTGGACATTTGTTCGGCAATTACTTAATGTATGCACCTCTGGACAAAAAATCGTCCACCGCAAACGGGCAAATACCCGCAAAAGAACTTAAGCAAATATTATGTCACTTAAAATAGGAATTGTCGGCCTGCCTAATGTTGGAAAATCAACACTGTTCAATGCTCTCACTAGAACAGCAAGTGCCGAAGCTCAAAACTATCCTTTTTGCACAATAGATCCAAATATTGGAATTGTGCAGGTTCCAGATCATAGACTCCACAAGCTCAGTGGAATATCCAATTCCGTAAACACCATTCCTGCCGCCATTGAATTTGTAGATATCGCCGGTTTGGTTGAGGGAGCCAGCAAAGGAGAGGGGCTTGGTAACAAATTTCTGGCAAACATCAGAGAGGTTGATGCCATTGCTCATGTTATTAGAGACTTTAAAGACGGGAATATCACTCATGTACACGGAGACATAAATCCACAGTTCGACAAAGAAATAATTGAATCCGAGCTTATCCTTGCCGATCTGCAAACTGTCGAAAAAAGATTGGAAAGGGGAGAAAAAGAGGCAAAATCCGGAGATAAAGAAAAGAAAATTTATGTTGATCTTGTAAGAAGAGTGCGCGAAGCCCTCCAAAGCGGCATTCTCGCCATTGATATTGATTTAAGCCCCGAAGAGCGTTTGATGCTCAAAGACCTGCATCTCCTTACCATGAAGCCTAGTCTTTATGTAATTAACACCCATGAGAATGAAATTGGAAATATTGATTTGAATAGATATCTGGAAGCTCTAAAAACAGGAGATCCAAACAAAATAATCCCCATATCAGCTAAAATTGAGGAGGATTTGGCAAGCTTTGATGAAGAAGAAGCAAAAAACTATCTTAAAGAACTTGGTATAGAAGATACCGGGTTAAATACTCTTATCAGATCTGCCTACGACACTCTTGGACTATTAACATACTTCACCTCTGGGGAAAAAGAGAGCCGTGCCTGGACAGTCAAAAAAGGTTCCTTGGCGCCTCAGGCCGCCGGAGCCATCCATACAGATTTTGAAAAAGGATTTATCAAGGCTGAGGTTATTCCTTGGGAAAGCTTCGTAGAATCCGGGGGAGAGCATAAAGCCAAAGAAAAGGGCCTAATGCGCATTGAAGGTAAGGATTACGAAGTGAAAGACGGAGATGTAATGCACTTCAGATTTTCTTAGGAGTTTTTCAAATTTCTAAAACTTAGATAATCACTTAGTAGGTAAGCGAAAACAAGTGAGCCTGCAACAAGATAGTAAACTATGTTTCCAAATTGATAGACATAAAAATCATGGGAAACAACAGATATTGCAAAAAGAGAAGATGAAAAATATAGAAAATATAACAAAGAACTATTCCTAAAAGTGGGATAATAAGTTTTTATTAGTTTGATAATAAAAAATACACTAAAGATCAAAAGGAGACCGGTTATTAGTACCACCAAATCGGCCAAAACAGGGAATCTGCCACTTTGTCCAATTTTCACAACATAAGCAAACAGGCGTGGATGAATTATCCAAAAAATGAATATAAGCGCGCTAGCTGAATAAAAGAACCTTCTACCTATCGCAGAAATCTTATAAACAGATTTAACATTTTCAAGTTGCTCCAACTCCTCAAAAATATGGCTTATCCTATCCATATCATCCACTACGACCTTGATACTATAATAAGCATTTTTGTTGGCGTGGCCAGTCCAACCTTTAAAGAAAATAACATCCTTGGCATGAGTATAAACAATAGAAAATATATCTTTACTAAGGCCAAAACGATTCACGCACAAAACCTTAAAAGTGACGATTTTGTCGCATTTGCTTGGTTCATTATCCACTTTCTTCCACCAGAGCGACCTCGAACCATTGTTTTTCAGGATCTTCACAATATCAAGTGGTTTCAAAGTACCTTCCCCGATTGATGTGAATAAATCCTTTAAATTCCTAATGTTTAAGGAAAATTGCTCATTGATTTTCGATCTTATTTTTTTGATATTTAAGCCTTCGCAGAGACCCAATCCAATTATATCAAACTCTTTTTGCAAAATATTTTTTCCCTCCTTGATTTTTTTCTCCCTGCTGACTTTTTTAAGATGCATCAAAATTTTGTTTCTTGCCAAACTGGTTTTTGTAAACGAAAGCCAATGCAACTCAGGCATACTTTTTTCATCCACCAAGACCTTCACCTCATCACCCGTCTTAAGGACAGTTGTAACCGGAAGAATCTCCCCATTAATCTCCGCTTTTTGGGCATGATTTCCAATATCCGAATGAATAGCATACGAAAAATCGATCACGCTTGCCCCCTTCGGCAAATCGATAGTTTCACCCTTGGGTGTAAATAGGAAAATTCTTTCCTGAAGAATATCAATTTTAAGATCGGACAAAAAATCCCCTTGAGAAGGTTTCTCTTTCTCCATCATTAAAATCTTATTCATCCAATCCCTGCGTTTATCATTTTTGAAAAGATCATCCTTCTTCCCATCACTAAAAAAAATGGAAGCAATCCCATAGGCAGCCTCCATTTTCATTCTTTTAGTTTGAATCTGAATTTCTGTCACGATCCCATCGACCCCAAACACCATCGTATGCAGACTTTGGTAGCCATTACTTTTTGGGTTTGCAACATAATCCTTAAAACTTCCCGGCTTTGGCGTGAAAAGATTATGAATAACACCAAGAGCCTGGTAACAATCATCCTTCTTATCAACAACAACTTTGATTGCAATACGATCTTTGATACTTTCAATAGTTTTCCCAATTGAACAAATCCGTTTATATGCCCGATAAAGACCTTTTTCACGAGGCATTATTTCAGAATCTATTTTGTTAGCCTTTAATGCTGTTTTTATAGATCTCATAATAGCCTCCATAGAAGATTTATTTCTTTCATGGCTATCTTTAATCCTCACCCTGAGTTTTTCATATTCCGTAGCAAAAAGATGTTTAAAACAAAGATCCTCCAGATCGGTTTTTAATTTATTAATCCCCAGCAAATTTGCAATCGGAACAAATATTTCCAAAGTTTCGCTGGCAATTCGAACTCGCTTTTCAGGCCTCACAAAATTCAATGTTTCCATATTATGCAACCTGTCAGCCAATTTAATCACAATCGCCCTCAAATCTTTGGAACTATGCAAAAACAATTTTTTGAGAGATTCCACAGCCCGGTCATCCATATTATGCCTATACTGCATTTTTGAAAGCTTTGTAACTCCATCAACCAAAAAAGAAACTTCCTTCCCAAATCTATGCTCGATCTCTTGAATATCCACCATCGTATCCTCAGGAACATCATGCAAAACAGCCGCAATTAGAGTGGCTTCGTCGGCATGAAACTCCGCCAGAATCTCAACAGCCTTTATTGGATGCACAATATATGGAGTTTTTTTATCCTTTCTCATCTGCCCTTTATGAGCTTCCTCCGCAAAGCGAAAGGCCTCCCTAAAAAGCTTCACATTAAAATCCGGAAGGTAAGATTTGATATTTTTAATCAAACCATCTAGATCGAAGTACTTGCTGTAAGCCGTACTAGCAGACATAAAACAAGTTAAAAAGTAATTGCAAGTATGGCATAAAAAGTTAATTAACGCAAACTTAATTGAAAAAAATAGACGATAGGTTTACAATCCGAAAGTACCTCATTCAAAAATGCCGGAAGAACCTCACCATAATCTACAGCCCCGCAAAGACCCTTTCAAAGAAGACAATTTTGTCATGCATATTGATCAAACATCTGCCCCACAAGACCCCCAGCCCGTTCCAAAAGTAAAAAAAAGAACCTACAAGAATGTTTTATATGATGCTGGACAACAACTATTTGTCACACTTTTAATCCTTGTCGTAGGGTTTTTAGCACTAAACTGGTCTGCCTTTTACCAAATTGCCTCAAACCGTTTAGATCGATTTTTGCACGGTGAAAATCAAATGGAACTTGAAGAGGAGCCAACAACAATAAGCCGCAGTATAGAACTCAGCACAGATCCCGAATTATCAAAAAAGCAAATTCCCGATCTAAATCTCACAGTCGCCCCCCCAGACAATCGCATTATCATCCCGAAAATAAACCAAAACATTCCCATCATCAGAGTCAGCAGTAAAAGCCTGCTGGAAAAGGATTTCAGCTCCCTGGAAAAAGAAATGCAAGAGGCTCTTCACGATGGAGTTGTCCACTATCCCGGCACCAGCATTCCCGGACAGAAGGGGAATGTGGTAATTACGGGACATAGTTCCTATTTTCCCTGGGATCCTGGACGCTTTAAAGATGTTTTTGCTTTGCTCCACGATGTTGATTTGGGAGATGATGTTGTCGTCTACTACGAACAGGAAAAGCACAACTACATAATCACAGGGATAAAAGAGGTTCAACCTGAAAACATAGATGTCCTCAAACAAACCCCCGAAGATAGATTAACCTTGATAACCTGTACACCTGTTGGCACAAACCTCCGTCGTCTAGTCGTCACTGCCACCCCTGTCGACGAACTAACCGATCAGGAAATTGTAGAATTAAAAGGTGGAGAATAATTCTCCTAAAGACTATTTAGTTGGTCCAATAAATTGGCCTCTTCCTCGTTTTCGGCTTGCTCATGTTCGGTCTCGCTATTCTTAAGGTATTCAAGTTTCGCCTTCAGTTCCTCTTCATTAAGTTCAACATTTTTCTTGGCATTAATCTTGGTCATTTCCTGTTCATATTCCTGATCCAGTTTTGTGAGCTCATCTTTTTCATTGATAAGAATCTCCCTAAACTTTAAAATCTGCTCCTTAGCCATAATCGGCATAATCTGCAACCAATACTCTCTTTCCTCCTCATTCATAGACTCCGTTTCAAAAATAAGCTTCACAAGATCCGGAAATTCATCCCGGACAAGTCGGGGTACAATATAATGAGCTTCAGCCTCTTTGATATATTGTTCGGGAGATTTGTTCGGATCAACTTGAACCTGACCTTGTTGTGTATTTTCGTCTGCCATGCGTCTATTATACTAGATAATAAAAATATCTCCAGCCACAGCTTCAATTCTTTCCTTGTTATCTCTAAGTTTTGCAACCAGATTTTTAATCTGAAATGTCTCGGTAAAGCCATTATCATAAAGATCCTTTATCTCACGAATAGCTGTAATTAGATTATTCGCCTCCATATCCGCTTTTGATTTTTTATCATCATCCAGAGACAGATAAACAGGCTCATTAAGAAGACTGCTTGGACTATAAATATTAATTTTTCCCTCATTTATAAGATTTACAATTAGTTGTAAAAATTGTTGATCTTCGGGATCAACACCACTTGGATCTTTAAGAGGCTCGTTCAACATCTTTTGAGTTGCCTCGTCTTTATAAACCGATTTTATTTGTTGTTCTTGTGTATTTGCCATCTTGCAAAAATGCTTAAAATTCTCTATATTATAACAAAAATCCCCCTTAATTACAAGGAGATGACCAAGGATCAAGCCAAAACCAGAATCGAGAAACTTAAACAAAAAATCCTGGATTTAAATTACAAATACTTCGTACTTGATCAAAGTGAAGTTGCCGAATCCGTCAGAGATTCCCTAAAACGAGAATTGATTGATTTGGAAACGAAATTTCCGAAACTAATAACTGAAGATTCTCCCACACAACGCGTGGGTAGTACGCTTTCCGGAAAATTCAAAAAGATCAAGCACACAAGCCCAAAAAAAAGTTTGTCCGATGTCTTTGACTTCGAAGAAATCCGCGAATGGTACAAAAGAATAGTAAAACTTACAAAGGAGCCACTTGAATTTGTTTGCGAGCTAAAAATTGACGGACTAAACATCACCATTCAATATCGTAAAGGCATTTTTGTCCGTGCACTTACCCGAGGTAACGGGAAAGAAGGAGAACTTGTGAGCCATACAGTTAAAACTATCGAATCCATTCCACTTCATCTCAACCAGGATATTGATTTAGAAGTTAGCGGTGAGGTTTTTATGCCCAAAAAAAGTTTTGAAGATCTTAACAAAAAATCAGAAAAAATTTTTGCCAATCCCAGAAATGCCGCCGCCGGAGCCATCCGCCAACTCGACCCTCAAATTGCCAAAGAAAGAAAACTAGATATGTTTTTCTACCATAGCGAAAAAGCCGCCTTGCCCAAAGATGTAAACAGTCAGGATCAATTACTAAAAACCTTCCGCAAGCTGGGCCTAAAAGTTTGTGGAGAATACAAGAAGCAAAAAACCATAGAAGAGGTTATCAAATTTTGCGAAAGCTGGCACGAACGCAGAAATTCTCTGCCCTACGAAATAGACGGCATAGTAATAAAAGTTAACGATTTCAATCAGCAAAAACAGATGGGCTATACCTCAAAAGCACCTCGCTATGCCATTGCTTACAAATTTCCTGCCGAGCAGGTTACAACTCAGATTCGTGGAATAACCCTCCAAATTGGACGCACCGGAAAGGTCACTCCCGTAGCGGAAATGAAGCCCGTACTCGTAGCCGGATCAATAGTTGCTCGCGCAACCTTACATAACGAAGAGGAGCTCACACGCAAAGATGTACGCATAGGGGATACCGTCATTCTCCAAAAAGCTGGAGATGTAATCCCCGAAGTTGTGGAAGTTTTGAAAGATTTGCGAACCGGCAAAGAACAAGCCTTCAGATTTCCGAAATCCTGTCCCATTTGTGGCGAACCCTTGAGTAAAGAGCAGGGAGAGGTCGATTATTACTGCCGCAATCAAAAATGCCCCGCCATTAATCTGGAGCGTTTCAATCATTTCGTTTCCAAAAAAGCCTTCAACATCGACGGACTTGGCGAAAAAGTTATGAACCAACTTATAAATTCCGGGCTGGTTAGGGATCCCTCAGATATTTTCTTGCTAAGATACGAGGATCTACTCAATTTGGAACTCTTTAAAGATAAACGGGCTCAAAATGCTATTAACAGCATCGAAAAATCTAAAAAAGTGCCTCTGGAATCTTTCTTATTTGCCTTGGGAATCAGACACCTGGGGGAGCAGGGGAGTATAGATTTTGGATCTTTTATTCTTAGTCACAAAAAGAAATCACCAGAAAAAATCGCTAGAACAAAAAAATCATCTTCCCAGACAGCCCTTTTTGAAGAAGATCAGGAAGACTCTGCCGAAGAATTTTCAATCTTAGATTTAATCACTTCCATCCAAGCCCTGGAATTAGAGGAAATCGTCAATATTGACGGTGTTGGACAAAAAACCGGCCAAATAATTTATGATTGGTACAATGACAAAACCAATATCAATTTTCTCAAAAAACTCTACAAAAGTGGTGTGATACTCGACATATCTTCGCTTAAAACCGAGGGAAAACTAAAAGGGCAAAGCTTTGTCTTAACTGGCTCACTCACAAAGCTAACCCGCGATCAGGCCAAAGACCTAATTCGCAAAAATGGAGGCAAAGTAAACTCCTCTCTAACCCAAGACAGCACCTACCTGGTTGTAGGTGAATCTCCCGGATCCAAACTCAAAAAAGCCCAGGATCTTGGAACAAAAATCCTCAACGAAAAAGACTTCCTCAAGTTAATAAGCTAAAATTATTCAACCAACTCACCGCCAAAAATATTCAAGGCCTGATCCAGTGCATCTTCAACCTCCGGCTTCGGCTTTGGCTCACTCTGCATTCGGTCAAGATCCTCTTCCATGACGGTTTTTAATTCCATCTCCTTCACTCTCGCATTAAGCTTTATCTTTTTGCTAAAAACATCCTCAATAACTTTCTCCAATTCTACCCTGTTATCATGTTCCATTACCTTAGCTTTGTGGAAATTAGTCGAAAAAGACAGTTCTACATCCAAACCTTCAACTTTTTCCGGGAGCGCGTTTTTTAGAGACATCCTTAGAGATGGAACTTTTATTCTTTCCATAACTCTGGGCCATTTTTCTTTCAACAGTTTTAGATTAAAATCTCCACTAGCAACATCCTCTTTCTCTTCCAACTTTTTCTCCGGTTTCGCCTCTTGCACAGGTGCTTTTACAGTCACTTCTTCCTCAATTTCATCCTCCTCAATAATGGCTTTCTTTACCAATTTACCTGTAATTTGCAAAACAGCCACCTCGTAGGGGAGCTGGGGAATATCTATATCCTGTTTTAGTTTTGCTTCCGACAAAATATCAAGCATCTCCAAAATTCTCCCCACGCCGTCCTCTTTATTCTCACTAATCATTTTTAGCATCTTCTGTCTCAATGAATCAATAAATTCGTGAATAAACTGTTTTAAATCCGTGCCCTGATCATGCAAATTATGGATAATCGTTAAAGCTTCCTTCGCATTATTTTTACTAAGTGCCCCATAAAACTCCGTCAACATCGCATTACTACTCATTCCCAAAATATCCT
>JAHIRL010000105.1 GCA_018818755.1 Patescibacteria group bacterium | reverse complement strand
GGTTAAATGAAAAAACTGAGGGGAGTTTAGCAGAAAGAAGAGAGCAAGATAACCATGCTTAGATCACTTCTTCTAATTTTCTTCCAGGAGGCGGATCATCCAGCATGTAGTCCATCCAAAGTTTTCCAAGGGTCATATTTTCTTTGGTGTCAGAATCATTTAGGTACCATTTTTCTATTAATCGATATCCGTCATTTTCATCTGCTTGGAGGATTTTTTCTTCCTCTGAACCTTTTTTAAAATATGGCTTCATGTTTTTTGGATATTCTCGGAGGAGTGAGTCCACCAAACTAAATAACTGTTTATCGTTGAGTTTGCCTTCGAATTTAGAAGAAATGCCAAGCTCTTGGCGAGAAATGCTTTTTTTATTTCGATTAGCATGCCAGACACCGATGGTTGTTTTGAGTGGGATGTTTGAGGTTGCCATGATTTCTTCGGCAAAATCACTATTTAAATTAATATTTTTGTCTTTGAGTTGTTCTGAAGTGGGTACTTTCCCTTTGACGCCTGTACTCTCTATGGTTTTTTCAAAAAGCTCTTTGGCAGATCCGAACAATCCTTTGCCATCTTTTCTCAAGCCAGAGACAACAAAATTTCCGGCAAGCGCCAAGGCACCCCAGCGGGCTGCTACTTTGAGGATTGATTCTTTCCCTCCCTCCTTTTTGAAAATATTATAAAGGCTAGTTAGTGCAAATATTCCAACTCCAACAGCGAGCACCAACTCCACACCTTCCAGATTTTTAAGTTTTTCACCCAATCTTTCGAGAGATTTTCCAGTATCTTTGATTACTCCACCTTTAAGAAGTTCAGTTTTGTGATCTTCCACTTCCTGACGAAACGCACCTCGTTCGAGTAGCTGAGATTTGATCAGGCTAAGTTTTTCTTCAGCCTTCATGGCAAATGGTTTATCTGCGGCGTTCAACGGTCCTTCGATTCTTAATCTTAAACCATGGATGAGGGCGTCACGAGCTTTTGATTTTGGTAGGACTTTTTTAATTTGCTCAATAGTTTTTTGGTCGGCAATCCATTTAGATGGATTTATCGCCTCGCTCGCACTTTTGCCTGCGTTGTCTTTCTCTATTCTGGACTGGATATCCGAAAGATGGATCTTTGTATCTACTCCGATTTTTTTCTTCAAACTCTCCTTGCCAATTTCTTCTTTCGGAGCCTCGTAAGCGTCGAGATCTTTAATTTTTGGAGGCATTTAATTATGTTTAGTTAGTTCTTGATGAATGTTCCCCAGCTCTTGCTCAATTTTTTCTGATAAATCCGGCTGGGATTCAATCAAGATTGTGATTATCTCTTCCGGAGTTAGATCGGGATTGATTTCGTATTCTGTTTGCAACGAGTTCATCACCTCGTCATTCGCGGCACCTTCCCAAATCAAATCATACAATTTTTCATCGACTGTATTCCAGATGTCCTCAGCGAATGCGCGTTTATCTTCGGGGGATAGGTGGTGCATCCCAAGCTCGCGAATTATACGAGCGGGAAGTCTTTTGGCAACGGCATGGATTGAAACTAAATCATTCATGTTTTATGAGGGTTGAACTGAACGAAAAATGCGATTAGCAAAACCGCCTAATATTTTTCCGCCAGCGACAGTTTTTCCGACTCCTTTGCTAGTGAACTCTCTCCCTTTGGTTAGTTTTTTCCCGCCCCAAGTTTCTCCGACTGGTTTTTTGAGCCAATCCCAAGTGTTGCGAGGGGCATTCGCTGCAAATTGGCTAAAGCTGCGAGATAGATTTGGTCTTTGATTTAAATAATCATTTAAAACTCCCTCAACCCTCTTGCCTTTATCAGCATTTTTGAGAGTTTTCTTTTGCTCGTCGATCATTCCATTTGCTTCATCTAGACATTGCTCTTTTTCGGCTGGGCTTAAATCGGCTGTACTTTTTTTACCCAATTCTGCAGCCATAGCAGCTTCACGAGCTTTTGCACGCAAACGCGTATAAATACTCGCAACACTTTCTCGTTTGGTGATGTTTTCATTTTTCGCTCCAGGAATATTGAGAGTACTTTGATTGAGCTTAAGTGTGTGAACCTTGGCATCTGCTTCGATGAATGAGGTGTTAACTCTGTCAAACTCAGTTTTTGTTGCGTTATATTTTCTCTCAGCATCTTCGAATTTTGCTTGAGCATCTGAAAGTTTTTTATCTACGACCGCCACTGTTGGGTTGTTTACTCCGTATCCGTTTGGTGCAGCTGGAAGGAAAATATCTGTTTTGAAATTATCTTCAAAGTTATTAAATCCTCCACTATAAGCATTTCCAGACGGATGAGCATCTTCATAGAATTTCTTCATTTCATCCTGCATGGACTCTTTTTTGCTTTTTGTATCACCCAGTTCTTCTTTTCTTTTTAGTAATAAATCTCTTGTTTTTGCTCTCGCGTTTGCCTCGGTTGCAGAAGTTCCTGTGCTGCCACTAAGTTCTGTGTTTATTTCTGTTATTTCAACGCCTAAGTTAGTTTCTTTGGCTTCTAACTTCCTCCATGCTTCTTGAAGATCCCTTGCTTTTTTATTTTTCACTACTTCTAGTTGATTTTGATATCTTTCCATT